>CALGFJ010000318.1 GCA_937881055.1 uncultured Acidimicrobiaceae bacterium
GCGGCCGGGGGCGTTGGCCTGATGGCCGTGCAACTCGCGCTCGCCGACGGCGTCCTCGTGATCGGAACCGCGAGTGAGGCCGAGCAAGACCGGCTTCGCCGTCTGGGCGTAGAGCCTGTTGTGTATGGCGATGGGTTGCTCGAACGAGTTCGCTCGCTCGCGCCGACGGGCGTCACGGCCGCCATCGATCTCGTTGGCACCGACGAAGCGGTCGACGTCTCCGTCGCCCTCGTCGCGAACCGCGAACGGATCGCGACGATTGTTTCTTCTGAGCGAAGTAGCTCGAATGGCATACAAGCGCTCGGGGGTGGTCCCGGTGGGGACGCCGGCGTCGAGATCCGGGCGGCCGCTCGACTTGAGCTCATTCGACGAGTGGAAGAAGGCTCCCTGCGAGTGTTCATTGAGGCGACGTACCCACTGAGTGAAGCCGCCGCCGCTCATCGGCAACTCGCTGCCGGTCACACGCACGGCAAAATAATTCTGGTCCCCTGACCCTTGTAGCATTCAGTGCTGAATAATCGCGTCGCACTGGTCGAAGTGAGACTCATTCCTTAATCGCGACCCGATTCGTCTTGAGCCGCACTGTGTGGGGACCACGCATTTGTCATCGATTATCCGAGTAATTTTTGTGTAGTCCAGTCACCTATCCTCTTCGATTCACTCGCCCTTAAGGAGATACGAACATGACCCAACCATCGGTCTCAGAATCTCGCGACATCAATGCATCCGCTTCTCGAATCTTCTCTGTCTTGTGCGATCCTGCAATGCACCCGGAAGTGGACGGAACCGGAATGTTGCGCTCTGCAGTTGAAAACCAGGTCATTTCCAAAGTGGGCGACGTGTTCTTTATTAATATGGTCCACTGGGATCAAGGGAAATACGTGATGGCTAATCACGTCGTCGAATTCGAGCAAGATCGTCGCATCGTTTGGGAGCCCGTCGTGTATTCCCATGAGAGTCCTGACTATCAGTCAGTCGTTGGATTACCCGGTCTTCGTGAATGGGGTTGGCAACTGGAACCGCTGAGCGACGACACGACTCGAGTGACCGAGTTTTTCGAAGGCAGCCGTTTGCCGGTAGACCTTCGAAAGTTCATCAGTGACGGAGAGTTTTGGAGACTAGCCATGGTGAACAGTTTGGTGAATTTAGAAGAATTGGCGACCGGACCGTAACTGGCAGCGGACGCTTGGAGGTTCGGACGCCAACTACCTCGACAGCATTCGGACAGCCCACGTCACCCTGCGTTCAAAGCGGTGACTGCGCATCCCCGGCCCAACCCGGATTTCAATGCGCGTACGAGTCTCCCCTGGTCGGGCTGACACCTGACGGGTGAAGACGAGAACTCCTCTCATGGAGGACGCTGGGGTACTTGACGATACTTTAACGTTGTGCAAGTATTACGAACATGATGAAGACTAAGGAGCCCGCCGACTGGCGTGAAGCTCGGCGACGTTCGGCTCACGACACGATCATTGATGTCGCGTGGTCGCTGGTGAGCGAGGAGGGGCTGGCTGGTTTGACGCTCCGGGATCTCGCCCGTCGGGCGGGAATCACTGCACCAACCGTTTATGCCTACTTCAACTCGAAGAACGCTATCTACGACGCCATGTTCGGTAGAGCGGCGACGGAGTTCGCACTGACAATGGCCCAGCCGTACGAGTGCGACGACCCACGCGACCAACTCGTGGCGATCGCCAATCGGTTTTCGCAGTTCTGCACCAGTTCCCCAACGCGCTATCAGTTGTTGTTCCAACGCACGCTCCCCGACTTCGAACCGTCTCCTGAGTCGTTCGCACCGGCGATACTCGCTCTGGAGGGCGTTCGTGAACTCCTCGTCGTCTACGGAATCTCCGAAGCGCGCCACGCCGACATTTGGACCGCACTCATTGTCGGTCTCGTCGATCAGCAGATCTCCAACGATCCCGGAGGTGATCGCTGGACACGCCTCATCGAGGAATCGGTGGACATGTTCATCACCCACAGCCAACCAAACCGTGGCTCGCGAAAACACGATTCACGCCCAGCTCAAACGAAAGGAATCTCAACATGACAATGATCGAAGTTGCAACTATTGAATCCCTCAGTCATCAAGAGGCAATGAGCCTTCAGGCGCGCGAATTGGAACACACGCTCGTTTCGCTGCGATCTCTTGACGATGGAGCGTGGTCCGCGGCCACCGACTGCCCCGCCTGGGACGTTCGAGCCATGTATCAACATGTGCTTGGTGCGTGCGAATCGGGCGCGTCATTTCGCGAGAACATTCATCAACTACGGCGAGCTCGCAGCTTCCGCAAACAAAACGGTGGACCCCTCGAAGCTGCATTGTCAGCCGTGCAGGTGCGCGAGCGGATGGATCTCAGTCCTACGCAGATTGTCGAGCGACTCGGAGCCATAGCGCCGAAGACCGTCCGTGGACGCACGCGCACACCAGCGATCGTGCGCAATCATGCGAAGCTCGCTGTCGACGGCCCGGTTTTCGAAACTTGGAAAATGGGCTACCTCATTGACACGATTTACCTGCGGGACCTTTGGATGCACCGCATCGACTTATCCCACGCACTCGGCCGTTCACTCGAACTCAACACCGACCACGATGCTCGCATCATCGCCGACGTTGTGGCTGAATGGGCGCGCCGCCATGGCCAGCCATTCGTGCTCGAACTCACTGGCCCCGCCGGCGGGACGTACGCCCACGAACGTGAACTCCCCGGAACTGAACATATATCGATCGACGCCGTCGAATTCTGCCGCACGCTCGCTGGCCGTGCACCCGCCGCCGGCCTGCTCACCACCGTCGTCCCGTTCTGATCGAACACACCGAACCCCGCGAGGAGAACAGCAATGGAAACACGCATCGACGAAGTCGCCAACCGCATCTATCGACTTTCGACCTTCGTGCCCGACATCGGACCTACCGGCTTCACATTCAACCAGTACCTCATCGACGACGAAGAGCCGTTGCTGTTCCACACCGGTCCCCGAGCGATGTTCCCTCTCGTAGCCGCGGCCATCTCCTCAATCAGCCCTCTCACTCGGCTTCGCTGGATCACTTTCGGCCACCTGGAGGCCGACGAGTGCGGAGCCATGAACGAGTTGCTGGCTGCCGCGCCCCACGCCGAAGTGGCCCACGGGGCTCTCGGGTGCATGGTGTCATTCAACGACTTGGCCGACCGTGCGCCGGTGCCGCTCGATGACGGTCAGGTCATCGAGTTGGGACAGCACCGCGTACGCCACATCGACACGCCCCACGTCCCGCACGGCTGGGAGGCCCGGGTGCTGTATGAGGAGACGACCAAGACACTCCTATGCGGGGATCTATTCACCCAACTCGGCGATCCGCCCGCCATAACGAGTGATGACATCGTTGGTTCCTCCTCACAGGCCGAAGACGTCTTTGGGGCCACGTGCTTGACACCGCGCACCGGGCCCACCATTCGGAACCTCGCCACCCTGGCCCCCGCGACCCTGGCCGTGATGCACGGCTCATGTTTCGCTGGCGACGGGACGAAGGTGCTCCTCGCACTCGCTGACGAGTACGACGCTCGCCTTGCCAAAGCTATTGAATAATTGCGCAGCGACGAAACGCATTCGCGATGTCTCACAATGGCATAGGAATAACGTCACTATCCCTGCGCGACACTATGCGGGCGTTCGAGCATCTTGAATGACCTACCAGCAAAGACCGCAGTGCAATTACAAACCCGCATGGGCCGTACAGGACTTCAACCTGTGACCTCTTGCGAATTGCGAGGCTTTGAATCATTCATCACAGTTCATGCTGGTCCAATATCTCTACGAGATTGGTTGCGCAACTAGTCAGCCCAAATTGAATCGAACGCGGGTCGTTCAGCAAGTGCACCTCTCGCGTCCTCCAGTCAGCCACGCTCTGCGTTGAGCGAGGTGCAGGACCCGTCGGGCCGATCCACCGGTCGGTAACTCACCTCTTTCTTTGCTCTACCTCGTACCACGATTGAGCTCGCGTCAGGCAAACATCGGCGCGATTGGTCACGTAGGATGCCTGGAGTCCGGCCGCAGTTCGTTCCAATGGATCCCGCCGGCGGCCGTCTACGACGATGAAGGAAGAGGAGTCATGAGCTTCGACCACGACGCCTATCGGGCTCAGAGTCTCGCGACGTGGGGCGAGATGGCGACTGGCTGGGAAGACCGCCGCGATTGGATGATGAACATCACCGGCCAGGTCAACAGTTGGTTGGTGACGAAGACAGACCCGCAGCCGGGCCAGAACTTTCTCGACATCGCGGCGGGGGCAGGCGATCTCAGCATCGCGGTCGCGGAATGCGTTGGCGGAGGTGGCCACGTAATCTCCAGTGACTTTTCGCCGAAGATGATCGACGTCGCCCGCCGCAACGGCGTTGCCAGCGGCCTTGCCAACATTGAGTATCGGGTCATGGATGCCGAAGAGATGGAACTGGGCGACAACAGTGTTGACGGCGTGGTCTGTCGCTGGGGCTACATGCTGATGGCCGATCCAGCAACGGCGCTTGGGGAAACGCGGCGGGTTCTGCGCGACGCCGGGCGACTGGCCTTCGCCGTCTGGACTACGCCGGATCGCAATCCCTGGGCCAGCGTGCCCGCGATGACACTCATCCAGCGTGGTCATCTTCCTCCCCCCGAACCAGGTGCACCCGGAATCTTCGCCATGGGAGACCCCGGCCGCATCAAAGAGCTGGTCACCGGAGCCGGCTTCGCCGAGCCTGATCTAGAAGTAATCGAATTTGAATTCCGCTACGCCGACTTCGACGACTTCTGGGACGCGCTCGTCCGCATCGCGGGCCCGCTCGCCCGTGTCCTTAATGCCCTACCTGAAGACGAGCGACTGTCGACTCGTACGGCGATCATGAAAAGTGTCGAGCCCTATCGCAAAGCGGATGGTACGTACGTCACTCCAGCGGCAACTTGGGGCGTCAGCACCCGTTGACTAGATAATTCAGTGGTGGGCCGTACAGTATTTACCTTCACGAGTTAGTGAAGGTAAATACTGAAATCTGTCTCGTCATCGTGAACAGTTGAACCTGTGTCCCCAACGTAGAGCCCGTCGCGAGATCGCCTCACGTCGAGGACCGCTTACGCCGCGGTCGCCCTTGAGAACGCGATGCTCATTGCCGTTTGGAACATGTTGCAGACCGGAGAGACCTTCAACGAGCCCGACGGCGACTCTTACGCCAAGCGCAGTCCCGAAAAAGCAAAGCGGCGTGCCATCGACCAACTTCGAAACTTGGGCTCTACAGTCACGATTGAGCCGACGACTGCGTAGGGAAGCACTATCTTCGCGTCAGTCCCGGGTAGGAATCAGTCTTGCCGTCCGTTCAATTTCGCGTGCCAACCCTCACATTTTGACCTGCTCGCGAGCATCCAGCACCGTGAAGGCGCCGCCCGACGCTGCGGATCGTGGGAGTTAGTCGCTCAAGCCGCCGTTTTGGGACTTCCTACCCTATGAGCGAGAGATCCGTGACGCACTACCGTAAGCGACACAGTGTCGCCTGTCGCAAGTTGGACCGTCCTCGAGGGAGCGCATGCACGTCGTTGACCTTCGCCCAGCCATAGGATGTCGACCTCCTGCGAGGTGCCCGGCGCCGGGAAACACGTGACGTCCATTGTCCCGTTGGAGCTGGGCCGCCCGGGACTCGGCGCGGGCGGGGAGGCCCTCGGCGCCGAACCCGGCACGCGACGACTCCTCGTGTTGGCCGTACTGTGCCTGACGTTGTTCATCACAAATCTGGACGGCACGATCCTCAACGTAGCCCTGCCCACGATCGTGAGGACCTTGCACGCAACGTCGAGTCAGCTCCAGTGGGTCGTGGACTCCTACGCGTTGGTCTTCGCAGGGCTGCTCATGATCTCGGGTTCCCTCGGCGACCACCTGGGACGCAAGTGGGTCTTCATCGGCGGGCTGGCCATTTTCGCCGTTGGCTCGGCCACCTCCGCCTTCTCGAGGAGTCCCGACCAGCTGATCGCGGCGAGGGCCTTCATGGGCATCGGCGCCGCGGCGATCATGCCCTCGACACTCTCGATCCTGACCAACGTCTTCACTGAGCCGGTCGACCGAGCTCGGGCCATTGGGTTGTGGTCGGGCACGAGCGGACTGGGGCTCGCCATCGGCCCGGTGGTGGGAGGGTGGCTGCTCGCCCATTATTGGTGGGGCTCGGTCTTCTTGATCAACGTGCCCATCTCCGCCGCGGCCTGCGTGGCCGCGCTCGTCATCGTGCCCAACTCGTTCAATGCGAACGCCAAGCGGCCCGATCTCGTCGGCG
>CALGFJ010000319.1 GCA_937881055.1 uncultured Acidimicrobiaceae bacterium
GTGCCGATCTCGATCATCTCACCGGCCGGTGCCGACGCGGCCCACAGGGCGATGAATCGCCCCGTGTCGGGAGCGATCTGTCGCAAGCGCTCCAGATGGGGCGTACCGTCACCGCGGTCGTGTGCGTCGCGAACCTCGAGTTCGTGCATCACGTCGAGCACGCGGGCGCTCAGGTCATTGAACATAGAACCTCCTAGACGTCGCTCTCAACTTATCGGTCGCGACCGACGATTTCGTGTGTCGGATCACCCGGCGTGAAGGAGTGCCGGCGCGTCGATCAGTCCTTGGAGTAGTAGGCGATCGTCGACGTCAACACGTCGTCCCAGGGCGTGGGCTCGAGTCCGAAGGTGCTTCGGGTCTCGGAATCGTCGATGACGAAGGGTGCCTGGAACTGGTACAAGGTCTTCGGCAACTCACGGACGTCAGTATTGAACAGGCCCAGCACGTGCAACGCCAGGGTCGGGACCTTCGTGATCTTGACGTTGGTGGTACCGGTGAGGCGAGCAATGTCGTCGATGGCTTGTCGCACGGATCGCGGTGGATTCGCCGGCGCGTGCCACGCGCGACCCCAGGACCGGTCATCTTGCGCGCAGGTCACGAGCGTGCGCGCGACGTCTTCGGTGAAGTTCCAGCTGTGCGGCGCGTCGGCGTCGCCAATCACCTGGCAGCTCTTTCCCGCGAGGATGCGCGGAATGAGCAACCCGAGATAACTCTGTGATCGAGGACCGATGAAGTCTGAGGCCCGCACTTCGGTCGCCTTGACGCGACCCTCATCGTGCGCTCGCTTGGCGTCGTGCCACATGGTGGCGCGAACTTGAGCCTTCTCGTAGTCGGCGCTCAGGGGATCGTGGGGTGTCATCGGACCCGCAGGAGGTCCGTAGGCGTAGAGGTTGTTGAGGGTGACAAGATTCGAGTGGCTCGTTTCGGCACCGGCGAGGATCGCGTTCGCGATGGGGGGCCAGTCGGTCGGCCAGCGGTGATAGGGCGGATTGGCGCAGTTGAAGATCGCGTCGGTGCCCTGTGCGTGACGGGCTACGGTCGCCGGCTCCGAGGCATCACCGGCGACTCGCTCGATGAGCGCGTGTTCGGGCCCCGTTCCTCGTCGTGAGAGCAGTCGCACCGCGTGACCCTGCTCGGCCAACTGCTCCGCGACAACCGTGCCGATGGCTCCGGCGCCGACGATCAAATACGTTCCCATGGATCCTCCTCATCTTGGAGAGCACTGCTCTCTCTACCAGTGTGCCACACACGCTGCAAAATATCAAGAGCACCGCTCTCTTTCTTCGTGCAAAGGGGAGCGTGACCTGCGATACTGGTTCGATGAGCGACGTGCGACCGACGAGAGTTGAAGCCCGACGCCTCCAAATCGAGCGGATCAAGTCCACGTCTCGACGGCTGATGGCCGAGAAAGGTGCCTCGGGACTGTCACTGCGCGAGGTCGCTCGAGAGATGGGTGTGGTGTCCTCCGCGCTCTATCGATACTTCGCCACCAGGGACGATCTGCTCACGGCGCTCATTGTCGATGCCTACAACGATCTCGGAGAGTACGCCGAACGTGCCGCACTTCGCGTGCCTCGATCCGATTCCCGTCGCCGACTTCACGCCGCCGCCGCGGCGATTCGCAAATGGGCGAAGTCCAATCCGAACGAGTACGCCTTGCTCTACGGGTCGCCCGTACCCGGCTACGAAGCGCCGCAGTTCACGGTTGAGCCGGCCGCGCGCGTCGCCGTAGTGCTCGGATCGATCGTCGCCGATGCGTGGCAACAGTCCAGCGCCGATCCAGAGGACGACGACGATGGCTCCACGATGAAGGGCCTCCTCGAGACTCGCAACCTGGACGGCGCGATGCCGGGGGTCCCGGAGCCCGTGCGGGCACTTTCGTTGATGGTGTGGTCTCAGATTTTCGGTTGCATCAGCTTCGAACTCTTCGGTCACTACAAGGGTTCGGTTCGCAACATCAATCGATTCTTCACAATCGTCGTCGACGAAGCGGCCAACCTCGTGTTGCCCCCCGATTGAGATCCGGAGGAGGAGCGATGCAACTCGTCTATCCGCTCACGACCGAGCGCTTGGTCATCCGTGCGCTCTCGCCCGACGACGTGGATCGTCATCACGCACTCTTTTCCGACCCGGACGTCGTGCGCTATCTCTATTTCGGGCCATTTGATCGTCCATCCGCGCAAGAACACCTCGCGCGTCGAAGCATCCTCGACCTCCCCGGCGAAGGTGGATGGATCAACTTCGGCGTAGAGGTGAAGGGGGAGGGAATCCTCGTCGGAGAACTCGCCATGGGATTCATCAGTGCGACGCACGCACACTACGAGGTGGGCTACGTCTTCGACCCCGCGTACGCCGGTCGCGGTTACGCCGCCGAAGGCACCGCGATGATTATCGAGTTGGCCTTCTCGGGTCTGGGCGCGCATCGCGTGAGTGGCCGCCTCGACGCTCGCAACGACCCTTCGGCACGAGTGCTGGAGAAACTGGGAATGCGACGCGAAGCACACTTCATGGAGAACGAATATGTCAAGAGTGAATGGACCGACGAGCTCGTTTACGCGATTCTCGCTCCCGAGTGGCGGGCGCTTCGCGGTCCGGCCACGGAGTTCGAATTTCGGAAGTAGTCGCGAGCGTGTTGCGCGACCTACGCGCTCAACGGTCGATTTGGGCGGAACCATTTGTACTCGATGTTCTTCGCGATCTGTTGCGCCAGAAGATCGCTCAGTTCACGAGCCACCAACCACAGAGCGAGGTCCAGACCGCTCGTGACACCCCCGCTCGTGATCAAGTCACCGTCGTCGACGACTCGTTCGCGTACGACCTCGACTCCCAGATCGGCCAATTCCTCGATCGCCGTGTGATGGGTGTTGGCGCGACGTCCGGTGATCACCCCGGCGTGGGCCCACAGCATGGTCCCGGTACACACGCCGGCGATCACCGTTGCGCTCTGCGCGGCCTCGACGAGGAGGGGCGCCAGCTCGCCGCGCTGGTACTCCGCCCACGCGCCCTGCTTCGATCGCGCGTTCCATCCACCCCCGGAGACGATCACGATGTTCGCTTCGCCCGGCGTGAAGCGGCCGTCGGTAGAAAACGTCAGTCCGTGGGCCCCGCACACCGTGCTCTGGCCGGAGGGGGCGACCAATCGGACGGAAAAGTCGATACTGAGGTGCTCTGCTCTCCTCAAAATCTCGTACGGGCCCAGCGCGTCCAACTCATCGAGACCGTCAAAGACCACGATGTCGGCGCGCATGACCCGAGTGTAGAAGAGGTCATTGCGAACGACGAGTATGACGCGAACGGGTCACAAAGTGTGTGGGCCACACGCGATTCGACCGATCCGCGATCGACGATCGCATCGGTCTCCACGTGCATCGACTGCCCGATCACGTGTACCCCGAAC
>CALGFJ010000320.1 GCA_937881055.1 uncultured Acidimicrobiaceae bacterium
AGTGGTGCGAGCAGTGTGATCGCCCGGTCGAGGGCGAGACGTGCGAGATCTGTGGTGAGGCGGTCGCCGAGCCCGTTCGCCAGCCGATTCCCTGGCGCTGGCGTTTTTTCATCGTCGTGACGGTCATCTACGTCATCTGGCGGATCTATCAGTTAATTTCGTGGCTGAGCCACTAGGAGAACCCATGACCTTGTACGCCCTCGGAACACGAACGCCGACCATCCACCCCGACGCCTTCATCCACCCCGACGCCGTCGTCATCGGAGACGTGCGCATCGGCGCCGACTCTTCGGTGTGGCCCGGCGCGGTACTGCGCGGCGACTACGGCACGATCATCGTCGGTGAGCGCACGTCCATCCAAGATGGCGCGATCATCCACGCCGTCGACGCCTTTCCCACGGTCATCGGTGACGACTGCGTCATTGGTCACCTGGCGCACCTCGAGGGCTGTGTCATCGAGGACCGCGCGCTCGTCGGCAGCGGCGCGATCGTCCTGCACCAAGCAACCGTGCGTAGTGGCGCCACGGTCGGGGCGGGAGCGGTCGTGCGCAATCGCACCGACGTGCCCGCCAACGCCTTGGCGGTCGGCGTGCCCGCCGTCATCAAACTCGACGCGAGTGGCGAGGACAGCATCGTCGAGAACGCCGCGTCCTACGTCGCGAACGCTTCGTGGTACAAGAAGGAACTGCGCCGGCTCTAGGCGTTCGAGAGCTCGATCAGCCGCTCGAGGGCGACGCCGGCGTGACCTTCGGACACGCTCACTGACGCCAATTCGAAGCCGTCGCTGAGGGTCGTGGCGCGACCAGCGACCATCAGGGCCAGCGCCGCATTGGCGCACACCACGTCGAAGACCGGTCCCGGAGCGCCCGCCAAGAATCCTCGTACGACCTCGACGTTGTGGGACGTATCGCCACCACGTAGGGCCGACGCGTCGTGATGCAGTCCGAGCACCGCCCCGGCGTCGAGTCGTTGCACGTCCGACCCGCTCGGAGTGATGACGTGAAGTGTCGACGCGGCGCCGAGGGAGAGCTCGTCCAGTCCGTCATCGGCGTTCACCAAGATCGCGTGGTCCACCCCGCGAGCGAGCAACACCTGGGTCATCGCGTCGAGCAGCGGCGCCTGAGCCACGCCAATCAGCGTCCGACGCACCAGCGCGGGATTCGCCAACGGACCGAGGACGTTGAAGATCGTGCGAAAGCCCAGGGCGCGACGGATGGGCGTGAGATACCCCAGGCCGTGATGGAACGTGGGAGCGAACATGAAGCCGATGCCCGCGCCGGCGACGCACGCGCGAACTACCGCTTCGGGGGCGTCGAGTCGGACACCCATTGCCTCGAGGAGGTCCGCCGATCCGACGGACGACGACGCGGCGCGGTTGCCGTGTTTGGCGACGGGCACACCGCACCCGGCGACCGTCAACGCGGCCATCGTCGAAATATTGACCGTGTGCAGTTGGTCGCCGCCGGTCCCGACGATGTCGATGACGTCCGGTCCGATCGAGAACGTCGAGGCCGCATCGATCATTGCGTCGATGAAGCCCGTCATCTCGTCGGCGGTCTCTCCCTTGGCCGTGAGGGCGGTGAGGAAGCTCGCGATCAAGACGCCTTCGACCTGACCTTCGAGAATCTCGACGAGGGCCGCACGGGCCTGTCCTCGCTCCAGGTCTGTGCCGCGGACGAGCGGATTCAAGACGTCGTTCGAGAACGATCCGGACATCAGTGGGCTCGCGCGCGGTGGCGTGACATACGCACAAGTTAGTCGTGAGGGAGTTCACCCTTGGCACAACTACGATTCTGTGATGGCGACGTACCTCGACGAGATACTCAACCACCACCGCGTCCGGGCCGCAGCCGATGGCCGTGATTGGCGTGAACGTGTAGCACAGGCGCACTCCTACGCCCCGTCCATGATCGCGGCGCTCTCGCGCACCGGCAGCGGCAACGTCAAGGTGATCGCCGAGGTGAAGCGGCGCTCACCCAGCAAGGGATGGCTCCACGAGGACCTGGACGTGGCGCAACTCGCACGCCGTTACGCCGATGGGGGAGCGAGTGCGATTTCGGTGCTCACCGACGCGGAACATTTCGCCGGTTCCCTCGACGACCTCGAGGCGGCGAAACACGCCGTGGGCCTGCCTCTCTTGCGCAAGGACTTCACGGTGTGCGCGAATGACATCCTCGACGCGGCGGACGCCGGAGCGAGCGCCGTGCTCCTCATCGTCGCCGCGTTGAGCGACGACGAACTCGAATCCTTCATCGGTCTCGCGCACGGCGCCGGTCTGGACGCGATCGTGGAGGTCCACGACGGCGACGAAGCGAAGCGATCACTGGACTGCGGCGCACGAATTGTCGGTGTCAATCAGCGAAACCTTCACACGTTCGACGTCGATCGCGATCACGCTGCGAACGTGATCCAATCGCTCCCCGCGTCAATCGTGAGCGTCTGTGAATCGGGACTGAGTTCGCGCGCCGATGTCGAGCAGGCCGCCGACGCGGGCTTTGACGCCGTGTTGGTGGGCGAAGCGTTCGTGACCGCGCCCGACGTCACCGATACGGTTCGATCGTTCTCTTCAGTTCCCCTGGTGACGCGTGACTGACTTCTCCGCGCCCTACTTCGTCAAGATCTGTGGCGTCACGACGCTGGGTGACGCGAACGCCGCCGTCGACGCCGGCGCGAGTGCGATTGGCTTGATCCTCGCTACGTCGTCACGTCAGCTGTCGGTTGAGCGGGCGCTCGCGATCGCCGAAGCCACGAAGGGGCGGACGCTTCGCACGCTGGTCTTTCGCGACAACGACGACGATTTTGTTCTCGACGCCGTTGCCCGGATTGGCGCTGACGTGGTCCAGATTCACGGGTCACTCAGCGATCGATTGCTCGAGGGGCTGCGGGAGAATCACGTCGACGTCGTCAAGGCCCTGGCGATCGGGAGCGACGAGTTCTTCGACTTTGCCGACGGCCGCGTCGACGCCGTATTGGTCGACGGCGCGACGCCCGGCAGCGGCGTGAATCATTCGTGGGACGAACTGTCCGAGCGATCGTTCGACGTGCCGGTGATCGCGGCCGGTGGACTCGACGGATCGAACGTCGCGAGCGTCATCACACAGACCGGAGTGTGGGGCGTGGACAGTGCCAGTGGCGTCGAATCATCGCCGGGAATCAAGGACCGGGAGAAACTGACGCACTTCATCGACAGCGCTCGAAGTGCCTTTCGAGAGAGGACGGCGACGTGAGCGATTCTGCGGTCTTTATGGGCGACCCCGACGACCGTGGCCGCTTCGGAGAGTTCGGTGGACGCTTCGTACCCGAGGCACTGATGCCGGCCTGTCTCGAACTCGAAGCCGCCTTCCGCGAAGCCTGGCACGACCAGGCGTTCGTCGAGGAGTACCGCACCGTCCTGCGCGAGTTTGCGGGACGGCCGACACCGGTGACGCCACTCACTCGCCTCGGCGATCACCTCGGTCTGAGGATCTACGCGAAGCGCGAAGACCTCGCGCACACGGGTTCGCACAAGATAAACAACGTCATCGGACAGACGCTGCTCACCAAACGCATGGGGAAGCGTCGGGTCATCGCCGAAACCGGTGCCGGTCAACACGGCGTCGCCACCGCGACCGCGGCCGCACGGCTCGGGCTCGAGTGCACGGTCTTCATGGGCGAGGTTGATACCGAACGACAAATACTGAACGTGTTTCGAATGGAGTTGCTCGGATCGCGGGTCGTGCCCGTGACGTCGGGCAGTCGCACCCTCAAGGACGCCGTGAACGAGGCGATGCGCGAATGGGTCACGTGCGTTTCGGACACGCACTACTGCATCGGTTCGGTGATGGGACCACACCCATTCCCGTGGATCGTGCGAGAGTTCCAGAGCATCATCGGTCACGAAGCGGCGCAACAGCTGAAGGCGTTCGGCGTCGACGCGCCCGATGTCGTCATCGCCTGCGTCGGGGGTGGCTCGAACGCCGCGGGGGTCTTCGCCGGCTTCGCGAACTCCCCATCGCGTTTGGTCGGGATTGAGGCCGCTGGTGGATCGGCCGTCGGCAGCGGTTCACCGGGGGTGCTGCACGGCATGCATTCTTTGTTGATGCAAGATGAATTCGGCCAGATCGAAGAGGCTCACTCCATTTCCGCCGGACTCGACTATCCCGGGATCGGGCCGGAACACGCGCACCTCGCCGAGCTCGGTCGAGCCGAATACCACGCCATCGGCGACGAGGACGTTATCCCCGCCTTGCGACTGCTCAGCGAGAAGGAAGGCATCATCCCGGCGCTCGAGACGGCGCACGCCGTGGCGTGGATGGCTCAGGAAGCCGGCCGCGCCATTCCCACGGGATCCACGGTGCTCCTCAATCTCTCTGGTCGCGGCGACAAGGACGTCGCCCAAGTGCAGGCCATCTTGCGCACGCAGTCATGAAGAGCCTCGAACGCGAACTTCGCGAATTGAGGGACTCCGGGCGCAAACTTCTCGTGCCCTATTTCATGGGCGGCCTCACCGACAGCTGGACCGACTACGTCGCGGCGGCCGTGCTCGCAGGGGCCGACGCCGTCGAGATTGGCATCCCGTTCTCCGATCCGATGATGGATGGACCGGTGATCCAAGAAGCGGCGCTGCGAGCTCTGTCGCGCGGCACGACCTTGGAGTCCATTTGTGACGATCTCACTCGTCTTGAGACGACGGTGCCACTCATCGCCATGACGTACTACAACATCGTCTTGCACTACGGACTTGAGCGCGCCGCGGGCAAATTCGCTGCCAGTGGCATCAGCGGGGCGATTATTCCGGACCTGCCCCTCGAAGAGACGGCGCCGTGGATCGCGGCCTGTGACGGCGCCGACGTGGCGACCGTATTGCTCGTCGCCCCCTCGACACCGGAAGAACGATTGGATCGCCTCGCCGCGACCACGCAAGGATTCGCCTACGCCTCGGCCCGCATGGCCGTCACGGGCAAGTCAGAAGGTGGAGGGGACGGAGAACGGGTCGTGCGCTCGATCCGTCGCACGAGCCACGTGCCGGCGCTCATCGGCATTGGGATCGCCACACCGGATCAGGCCAGGGATGCCGCTGCAGCGAGCGACGGCGTCATTGTCGGATCAGCCGTGGTACAGGTGATCCTCGACGGAGGCGACGCTTCACATATAGAGACGTTCATCAGGACATTTCGCTCGGCAATCGACTAAGTCGTCAGAAACCGTATTTTACGTATGGTGTAGCGACGATGCCTTCATGGTGGAAGTTCCCAGTAAACATAGGAGAATTGTCGGTTCGGACCACCACTTTGTGAACCTCTTCACAAAGTTACGAGGGTTCTATCGCGCACGCTCATTCTTAAGTGATGTTTAATCTCAGTAGCCGTCATCCCGGCGGTGGGAATAAACCTATGTGGGGGTATTACATGGAACACAGAGTTGCGGACCCCGGTCCGCTCGGACTCGCCGGATTCGCTATGACCACGTTTTTGCTCAGCCTGTTCAATATCGGACTTTTCAAGTTCGGTGCAGCTGGCAGTGCCGCTATTAGTGGTGCCATTTCTCTGGCATTCATTTACGGCGGCGTCGCGCAATTCGCGGCCGGCATGTGGGAATTCGTTCGAAAGAACACGTTCGGCGCTCTCGCCTTTACGTCGTATGGTGCGTTCTGGATTGGTGTGTACTTCTTCATCAACTTCCAGGGTGGACTAGCTGTCAAGGGTGCATTGGGTCTGTACCTTTTGCCCTGGATTCTGTTCACGGCGTACATGACAATTGCCGCAATGAAGGTGAATGTGGCGGTCCTG
>CALGFJ010000321.1 GCA_937881055.1 uncultured Acidimicrobiaceae bacterium
CTCATCGAGACCGACGACGTGTTCGA
This sequence comes from uncultured Acidimicrobiaceae bacterium, assembly GCA_937881055.1. GTDB lineage: Bacteria > Actinomycetota > Acidimicrobiia > Acidimicrobiales > RAAP-2 > RAAP-2. The sequence goes on from CALGFJ010000321.1 coordinate 27, forward strand.
CACCTTCGAACGATCGCCACGCCGACCACTCGGTTCGTTCCCCGAGCTCGTGTCGGAGTGACGCACGATAGAGGGCGTCGGCCGCGCCGAGGTGCGCGAAGAGACCGCGGCTGTCCAATACCGATCGAGAACCTTCAGGCCGCGCGCCCACTAACACGTGGTCGTGCAGATGAGGTTCGCCGTGTCGGTTGACGCCGTGCGTGAAACTCACGATCCCTGTCCAACGCCCGGCGTGATCGCGGTCCTCTCCCCCGCGGCGATCGCGCACAACCAGGGCGTGCTCTTCGAGGTAGTCAACGGCCGCCTTCACCGACGCGCGGTGGGCGGACACGACACTGGGAGCGTGATCGGGGTCCATCGCCAAAAGGATCGACGTCGGTCGCGGCGCCGCGACCACGATGTCGTAGCCGAGGACGGCAGAGCGTTCGGTGGTGCGCAGCACGCTCGCCACGGCGCGGGGATCACTTACGTCGCCCGCACCGCGCAGCCACCATCCAGGTCCTCCCTCGCGTAAACCTTCGATTTCGAGGGCCCGGTCGTCGGTGAAGTAGCGAACGTCGTTCGATCGACGCGTCAAGATTCGGATCATTGGACACCCCGGTGTCCAACGGTCGTCTAAAGGGAGGCGGCGATCCTCTTGGCGAGCTCGTGCCCGGCCCTGGCGAACTTCGGTGTCGCCACGACCGCACCGTCTCCGGCGCACAGCATGAGCTGATCGAGGAACAGTTCGTTGCTGACCCGGAACTTGACCGCGTGTCGCCCGTCGTCCAGGGTCAGCCACTGGGCGTTGGGCAACGGCTCGAACAGCCAGCGGAGCCACGACTCGATGACCACGATCACCTCGTCACCCTCCTCACCGACCTGGGTCAGCCAGTTGACGACCGTGTCCGGCGGACGCTCCTCGGTCGCGTCGGACGTGGCGACGACCGCGTTGATGCGGTCCACGCGGAACGTGCGCCACGATTCGCGGGTGGTGCAGTAGGCCCGCACGTAGGTGTGGCCGTTGAGGACCTTGATCTCGCGCGGTTCTATCGAGCGGCTCCGCGCTTCGTCGGCGGTGGCGGCGGTGTAGAGAATCTTGATCTGCTGGTGATTCTCCACGGCCGACGAGACCTGGTCGAGCATCGTTTCGTTCGTCGCCATCTCGACCTGGACGTAGGAGCTGGTGGCGCCTTCGATCTTCTCGATGGCCGACAGGATCGCCAGGTCGTGGCAGACCCGCGACGCCTCGCGCAGCGCGATGTTCAATTCGAACAGGTCGCGCCACATGAACGGCGACGGCTCGTCGGCCCCCTCGGGCAAGTCGCTGAAGTCGGCCCGGTAGGTCGAATCGTCGTGGGACTCGTCGTCCCAGTCGTCGCACTCCTTGATGACGTGGGCCGGAAAGGCTCCCGTGCCGTCCGTTGAGCCGGCCATCGGCTCGAGGGCGACCAGCCGGTCCATGATCAGGCGCACGTGGTCCTCGTCGAGCGCGAAACGCCTCGCCAGTTCGCTGATGCGAAGTCCGTCTTCGGCGACGTAGACGGCGTGCAGGAGTTGCAGGGTCTGACCGAGGACGTCGTTGGTCACCGGTCCGGTGAAGGTCATCTCCTCCGGCGGCGGAGCCTTGCCGCGATTCACGTCCTTCAGCCAGTCGCTCAGGTCGGCCTTCAACGACTTCGGCGACTGCAGGCGAATCCGGTCGGCGCCTTCCACGACAAAGCGAAGCGCGGCACGGGGGCTGTCGAAACTGAGCCCGACCTCGACCTTGCCGTCCTTCTTACTGGCCGCGAGGGATCCCGGGTATTGGCGCACCAACAAGTCGGCGTAGTTCTCATTGGTCGTGACCACCACGTCCATCGGCGTCGGCGACCTGGAGAACTCCGGTCGCCAGGCCTTCGCCACGTCGACGGCCGCCTCGTCGTGATCGAAGGTGTCGGGCAGGACGACCGGCATGGAGGTGATGCGACTGAAGCGGTAACCCTTGATCTCTTCGGTCCCCTTCACCCGAGCGATGAGGTAGGTCACGCCGTTGAAGACGTCGATCAATAAGGGCTCGACGAGTCGGGGCTTGTTCGCGCCGGACTGATAGTCAAACGCGAGGGCGCGATGCAGTTTGAGTGCGCGCATCACCGGCGTGTAGTACATCGAGGACTCGAGCCCGCCGTCGACCGCCGGCACCTCATTGAACACGCTGAAGGCGCCGGACGCGCCGAAACCGCAGAAGCGCAGCGCCAGGCGCACGACGCGTTCTTCATCGGGCGTGAAATAGATCAGGGGCGCGTAGCCACTCGAGGGGTCGATCCGGTACCCCACGGCACCGTCACCCTTACTCTCGGTCTCGATCTCGAAACCGAGTTCTCGAATTCGAGCTTTGTCGCGCTCGAACTTCTGTCGCACGGCACCCTCGTTGCCTTCGTACGCCAGAACCTTGCGAGGCCCCTTGGCCGAGACCGGGAACTCGTCGATCTTGAGTTCACGCACGATCTCTTCTTGGGTGAGCGAGCCGTACTGCCACGCACGCTGGAGCAACAGGACGAGCGCAATCAATCTTTCGCGAGACTGCTCAACCCCTCCACGAATAGTGCTCATCGATCTCCCGTCACGTTTGCAACTACGAGGGTACACAAGAATGGTCAGCATACGAACCTCTGACCAACCCCGGGCGGCGTTGCCACCACCCTTTCCACTACCTACGCCAACGGTGACAACTCTCGTGTTGGCTGCGTGGTTCTGCTCTGGTAACGGTCCCCGCGTCCCCGCCTGGGCGGTTCGGTCTCACGGTCCCTCGAGACAGCGTTTAACGTCCCGGGTTGGTGCCCCGCGACGGTTGATGCTTCATTTGTGAGAAGACGAATACCCTCATCACGGATGTTGCGCGCGGCATTCACGTCTCGGTCGAGAGTGATACCGCAGGTACTGCACTCGAAGACGCGATCACTTTGGGCGAGCTTGGCTCTCGTCTCGCCACAGTGAGAGCACTTCTTCGAAGAGGGGTAGAACCGATTGACTACGACGACGCGATGCCCGCGGTCCTCGGTCTTGTAAGTGAGCTGGCGTCGTAACTCGTACCACCCGGCGTCGAGTATCGAACGCGACAGCGCCTTCTTCGTTTCCTTCTTTGATTTCTTGACCAAGCCCGCGACGTCGATGTCTTCGAGCACCACCGTCTCGAAGCTTCCGGCCAACGTCGTCGACAACCGGTGCAAATAGAGGTCTCTCGTGCGAGTGATTCGTCCATAGAGGAGCTGACGACGCTTAACGATCTCCGCGCGGTTCTTTGACCCTTTCACACAGCGTGACAGTTGGCGGTTCAGCTTGGTCAATCGTTCTAGCTCCGCGTCCAGGTGCCGAGGGTTCTCGACGTGGCCATGCTCGTCGCTGAGCCCTTTCACGGGCACCGAGAGAGTTGCCAAGTGCTTCACTCCGAGATCGACCCCCGCCAGTGATCCCCGCAAACGTATGGATATGGGCGAAGGAACGACGAACTGGCGCACCAAGAACGAGGCCTGCCAACGACCACCGGTGAAGGAGATCGTCACCGCTTGGACCGTCCACTCACCCGAAGCGACTTTCTTCTTCAGGCGACGAAGAGACTCGGTCGTGTGTATCCACTGGAGTTGATCGCGCCGCCGCGTGATCCGGGGATCCGTGGCGAATCGAGGCAGAATAAGCCGCACATGTCGGGAGTCCTCGGAGAACCAACTCCAGGTCCGCGTGAATTCGATCAACGTGAACGACTGCTTCGAGCGGCGGCTCTTGAATTTTGGGAATCCCACAGGTCCGCCCTGTCGCATCCCCTTCTTCGACTCGTTGTAGTTCTTCAGCGCGGCCGAGGCGTTGGCCACGCCACTACGAAAGGCGTGCTTGGTGACGTCGCGGTTCCAAGGGGCGACGTCGTCCTTCACGGAGTTCCATAGCGGTGTCATCGACCACGCCGTCCAAGAAAGAGATTCCGTGAGCTCGGTTTCATCCACTCCCGCCACACGTTCCTTGGCCCGAGTATCCAAATTCTTCTTGACAGTGGCGACGGCCCAGTTGTAGGCGAAACGCGACGCGCCGCAATAGCTGCGAAGCAGCTGGGTTTGGGCGGGCGTTGGGTCAAGCGGCACTATCACGGCGCGAACGCGATAGGACTGGTCCATGTCATGGACGGTACTTACATGGTGTTACGTGTAGACGATTCGTACTCGGAGTTATTCGCTAGTGGAATAAAGACGTCAGTACGGTGCGAATTGGTTGGTTCTATTCGCGACGGAGCCAAGCAAACCTTCGGTTCGTCGACCTCACTCGGGCGAGTGGCAGACGGCCTCAACATTGTTGCCGTCGGGATCACGAACAAAGACCCCGTAATAGTTCGGGTGGTACTCCG
>CALGFJ010000322.1 GCA_937881055.1 uncultured Acidimicrobiaceae bacterium
CAAGGTCGGCGTCGTGGCGATGCTCGACACGCTCGAGCACCTCATCAAGGGCGGGCGCGTCGGGGGCGCACGCGCACTGCTCGGTCAAGTGCTCTCCATCAAGCCGTTACTCGAACTAAAGAACGGTGTGGTCGCTCAAGCCGGCCGTCAACGGACGCGCTCCAAAGCGTTGGCGGCGATCGCTGAGGAGGCGAGGTCCCACGCGCCACTCAAGCGCCTGGCGCTCGTGCACGGAGCGTCGAACGAAGTGGCCAACCTGGAAGCCTTGGTCACTGACCTCGCGACCGAAAACCCAATCATCGTCACGGACATGGGCCCCACCGTGGGCACGCACGGTGGCCCGGGAATTATTGGACTGTGTTGGGTCGAGTTGTAGCGTCGCCCCGCACCAGTAAGTTGATGGCGTGAACGAAGCGAAGCGACCCACTGACGGCGATTTCGTCGACAAGGCTCTCTTCCAGTTCGACCACGTCCTGGACGTCGTGCACGACCGCGTGCTGCGGCCGATTCTCCTGGCCGGTCGCGCGCTCGCCTTCGGATTCATCATCCTTTTCGCGGCTTTCGTCCTCGTCGGGGCACTGCTGATCGGACTCATCCGAATCATCGACGTCTACTGTTTCGCCGGACGTGAGTACCTCAGTTACGTCTCGGTCGGCGCGATCTCGGTCATCGCGGGGATGATCATCTGGCGCAAGCGTCGTCCGGTCAACCTGAGGAAGTAATGCCCGAACACACTCGTGTCTTGATCATTGGCTCGGGCCCCGCTGGGCTCACCGCCGCCATCTACAGCGCTCGTGCCCAACTGAGCCCCATCGTGATCGAGGGCGAACCCTCTTCGACGACCGATCAGCCCGGTGGTCAACTAATGCTCACGACCGACGTGGAGAACTACCCCGGCTTTCCCGAGGCAATCACCGGTCCCGAACTGATGGCCAGTATGCGCGCGCAAGCACTGCGCTTCGGCGCCGACCTTCGCGTCAACAAGGTTCAAGTACTCGATACTTCCGAACGTCCTTTTCGCGCGTGGCTCAGTGAGGATGATGAACCAAGTATCACGGCCGACACGGTCATCCTCGCAACCGGCGCACGTTCGATGATGATGAACGTGCCGGGCGAAGAACGACTACTGAGTCACGGACTCTCCACGTGCGCGACGTGCGACGGATTCTTCTTTCGCGGTCAAGACATCGCCGTCGTCGGAGGCGGCGACTCCGCGATGGAAGAAGCGCTCTTTCTCACTCGCTTCGCCTCCAGTGTCACCGTGGTGCACCGTCGTGACGCACTTCGCGCTTCGAAGATCATGCAAGAACGGGCTCTCGCCAACGAGAAGATCCGCTTCGCGTGGAACACGCAAGTCAGCGAGGTCCTCGGCGATGACAAGGTGACGGGTCTGGCGGTGCGCGACACGGTGAGCGGCGAAGAGCGCGAGCTCGCCGTGACGGGTGTCTTCGTCGCCATCGGGCACATTCCGAACACCACCCTGGTCATCGGCCAGGTGGATCTCGAGGAGAACGGCTACGTACGCACCGGACTCGGTTCATTCACCAACATCGACGGTCTCTTCGCCGCCGGCGACGTGCAAGACCACGTCTATCGCCAAGCGGTCACGTCGGCCGGATCTGGCTGCATCGCCGCGATCGACGCCGAGCGGTGGCTCGAAGCGCAGGGTCACTAACGCCGCGTCACTCGCTATTGTGGTTTCCTGGCGCACGAAGGCGCCACCCCTGGAGGTGCATATGAGCGAGCAGATCACGACCTTGACCGACGCAACGTTTGACGAAGTGATTGGCGCGTCAGACAAGCCGATCTTGGTCGACTTCTGGGCTGAATGGTGCGGTCCGTGCAAGATGATCGCACCGATTCTCGAGGAGCTCGCCGTTGAGCAGGCAGAGAATTTCACGATCGGAAAACTCGACGTCGACGTCAACGTCGCGACCGCCACGAAGTTCTCGGTGATGAGCATTCCGACCTTGTTGCTCTTCAAGGACGGCGAGGTGGTGGCCCGACTCGTCGGTGCCAAGCCCAAAGGCGCCATGCTCCAAGAGATCTCCGCGAACCTGTAGTTCGAACTGTCGAACTTCGACTCGCTCCAGCTCGGCGACACGGGTCCTCGCGTCCGCGAACTGCACGAGCGACTCGCCTCCCTCGGGCACCTCTCCACCAATAACGCCCGCGACACGTTTGGCGACGGCACGGTCGCCCTGGTCGAGGCGTTTCAGCGCTCGCGCGGACTGCCGATCTCCGGTGCCGTTGACGCCACGACGTGGGAACGATTGGTCGAGGCCGGCTGGCGTCTCGGTCATCGACTGTTGTACCTCGCGCATCCCACTTTGCGCGGCGATGACGTTGCGGAGTTGCAGGTTCGCCTGGCTCAATTCGGATTCAATCCTGGACGCATCGACGGGATCTTTGGTGTCTTCACCGAAGAAGCACTGAACGACTTCCAACGAAACTGCGCCCTCGAGGTGAGTGGCACGTTGACGCGCGCCACGCTCGTGGAACTCATGCGCATGACGTCAACGCACACCGCCCGCAGTCTGGTCACCGAGGCTCGCGACCGCGCCGGGTTTCACGAGGTGCCCGCCGGACCATTGGTCATCTCGGGTCAAAGCCCCCTCGCTCCCCTGCTCGCGCGAACGTGCGGACGCATCTTGAAGGTTGAAGTTCTGGGCGACGAGAGTCCCGAGGCGGTCGCGGCCTTCGCGAACGCGAACGCTGCCGCGTTCGTCATCTCACTGCAAACTCTCAAGCACATTGACGGCGTGCACTTGCACTATTGGGCGAGCTACCGCTCGCATTCACGGCGCGGCGAACAACTCGCGAGTCACATCGCCTCAGCCTGCACCCAGGTCGCCCATTTGCCAAGGGTCGAGGTCACAGGCATGGCATTGCCGATTTTGCGAGAAACAAAGATGATCACCCTGCACATCGAGCACGGCGTGGACAAGGAAGAGGCCCTCGAGAAGTTGGCGGAGGTGATTTCGGTCGTTTTGAGCGAAGTTATCCACAGGCAGGCTTAAATTGGCACCCTGAACGTAGGGATTTAGCAGGCTAAATCCCTTTGTTTAAAGCAAAACCTGAGAAACCCACAACTTCATCCACAAGTTGGGGATAACTTCAACTTGAGGTTTAGATTTAGGGTTGAACGTTACTTTGGGTTAGAAATTCTGATGTAGATCCGTTCGAGGTCGTCAAGGTCGGCAAAATCAATGATTATGCGACCGTTTCGGCCTTTTAGGTCGACGTGCACGCGAGTATCCAGGTAGTCCTCGAGCAAGTGCTCAAGTTCAGCGACGCTGGCGTCCGGCACCGGTCGCAGTCGCGCTGCACCAATTCCAGACTTTGCGGGGTGTTCGGACTCAACGACGACCTTGGGTTCGAGGAAGGTCTTCACCGCCTCTTCCGTTGCACGCACCGACATCTCGTTCTTGATGACGCGCGCAACCATGGTTGATTGAGCATTCGGATCCGTAATCGCCAACAACGAACGGGCGTGGCCGGCCGTGATGAGTGATGAAGCGAGCGCCGATTGCGCCGCTTCACCCAGTTGAAGAAGTCGTAACGTGTTCGTAATATTTGCTCGGCTCTTGCCGACACGTTGCGCTACTTG
>CALGFJ010000323.1 GCA_937881055.1 uncultured Acidimicrobiaceae bacterium
CCACAGATCTCGCACGTCTCGCCCTCGACCGGGCGATCACACTGCTCGCACCACTTCGTCACTATTCGGTCCGGACGCGTACTCGCAGCGGTTGCGAGCCGAGGGAGAAGCGCTCGCGCAGTGATCGTTCGACGTAGCGCAGGTACGTCTGGGGCAGTCGGCCGGCGATGAACAGAGTGAAGGTCGGCGGTTCGGTCGCGCCCTGCACGGCGTAGCGGATCTTGCCCGTCGGGGCCGGCTGCTTGATTTGCAGATCGCGGATCGCGCGGTTGAGCGCACCGGTGGGAACGCGCTTCTGGTAGTCGGCCGCCGCGATCGCCAGGGCCGGGAGAATTCGATGCACCCCCTTGCCCGACGTGGCCGTCGTCTTCATCACCGGCGCATCACCTAAGAACGCCAGCTTCTCGCCCACGGTCGCGAGTACGGCGTCTCGCTCGTCAACGGGCACGAGCTCCCATTTGTTGAGCACGACCAACGACGGACAGCCGGCGGCCGAGATGCGCTCGGCCAAGCGCTGATCTTGACCGGTCGCGCCGAGCGTGGCGTCGATTACGAGGATGGCGATGTCGGAGCGGTCCAGGGCGTCGAGGCTGCGCAGCACGGCGTAGGTCTCGAGCCCCGCCTCGGTCTTGGCCCGACGGCGCATTCCGGCCGTGTCGATGAATCGGATCAGTCCGACGTCGGTCGAGACCAACGTGTCGATGGCGTCGCGCGTCGTACCAGGCAGGTCGTGGACGACGGAGCGCTCTTCCCCGATCAGTTGGTTGAACAGGGTCGACTTACCGACGTTCGGACGGCCGACGATGGCGACGCGCAGCGCGCCGTCGGCGTCGGCGTCGGCGTCAGCCACTTCCTGGACGACGTAACTCTCATTGAGTCGCTCGACGATGATGTCGAGCAGATCACCGGTACCGCGACCGTGTTGGGCGCTCACGGTGTGGGGATCACCGGCGCCCAAACTGAGGAACTCCCAACTGGCGGCTTCGTGCATCGCGTCGTCGACTTTGTTGACGACGAGCAGCACCGGGCGACCGCTCCGTAGTGCCCAGCGAGCGGCGTGCGTGTCCTCTTCCACCAGACCGGTCGTCACGTCGACGACCAACAACACCAAGTCCGCGCTCGCGATCGCCGCGTCAGCCTGCTCCGAGACCTTGGCTTCCAAGGAGTCGCCGGCTTCGAGCCATCCTCCCGTGTCGACCACGTCGAAACTAAGACCACCCCACTCCACCTCGACGGCCTTGCGGTCGCGCGTGACGCCCCGGTGTTCTTCGACGACGGTCACGCGCTTGCCGGCGAGGCGGTTCACGAGCGAACTCTTACCGACGTTCGGTCGACCGACGATCACGACTTGGGGTTTCACGCGTTCACCCGATCCGAAAGTACGGCGGTCAACGTTGCGCGGAGGTCCTGTCCGGTCGTCGGCACGATCATGACCGATCGGCCGAGGTCGTCGAGGTCCAGTCCGTCGAGGAACCGTCCCTCGGAGAGACAGACGTCCGGAAGTAAGACCACCGTCTCGGGCGCGACGTCGACGAGGGCGTCGGCGAGGTCCTGGCCCGTGAGGAGTCCGGCCACTTTGATATTGCCACCGAAGAATCGATTCTCCACGGCGAGGACCCTCACGTCGCCGAACCCGTGGGCGTCGAACATCTCGCGAAGGATGGGCGCGGCGTACTCGCCGGTGACGACGAGGACGTCATCGCCGCGTTGCTCGACGCTCACTCCACCTCGCGGCGCCCGGTATCCGAGCGCCGGTGCGCCGTCGACCGACTGGAAGAATCCGGTACCGAGTTTGTCCATCGGCGTGCCCTCGACGAAACTTTGCACGAACGCTGCGACCAGACCAATGCCGTTCTCCGCTTGATCCAAGCTCTCAAACTTCGCGGCCGACGGAGGTGTCGCGCCGGCCACGAGGTAGAACTCGTCGCTCGCGAAGACGCTGACGCGGCCCAGGATCTCCAAGGTCATCGCTTGAAATCGCTCCGCGAGGGCGACGACGCCGCGAGCTTCGGCGACCGAGTGGGACCGCATGGTGGCTTCGTCGGAGAACGCGCTCACACCGACCGGCACCAACGCCACCGAGGCCAATTCTGGGTACAGCGAGATCACGTCGTGCAACGTGCGCTCGAGATGTTCGGCGTCGTTCACCCCGGGA
>CALGFJ010000324.1 GCA_937881055.1 uncultured Acidimicrobiaceae bacterium
TTGTGCGGTCCTTCCGAACGAAGGCTGTCAGGAGGTCGGAAAATGCTGGACGACACCGAAGACGACATACGCCCGAGCCATTTCAGATACGCGCGTCGAGACGAAGCATCGAAGGCGAAACCGGCAGTGGTGCCCGCACATCCGTACGCTGAAGAGGCACCGGTGTACTCGTCGAAAGTGCAGGACCTTTCGCCGTACGCGTGGATCGCCTTTTGCGTTCTCGGCGTCACGGTCATCGGATATTTCATCTCGCTGCTCGTGCGAAGCCCCCAAGAGAACTGGACGTGGCTGGACGGCTGGGTGGTGTGCGCGATCGAAGTATCGGCATCAATAATCTGTATTGTTCGTGGTCTCGACAAGAACCCGGGCCGGGTTGCGCCACTCGCCCTGGGACTGGGTCTCCTTTCGTGGTCCCTAGGCGACGTGTTCTTGACGATCGAGTCTCTCGGCGGCAAGACGCCGTCGGTGCCGTCGCTCGCCGACGTCTTCTACATTGGCTTCTACCCGTTGGCGTACGTGGCCACGGTTCAGTTACTGCGCACCGCGTTGGGACGGCTCTCGCGTCCGAACTGGCTCGATGGCGTCGTGGCCGGCCTCGGTGCCGCGGCGATTTGCGCCGCCTTCGCCTTTCACAGCATTTTGCACGCCGCGGGTGGCAGCGGGGGGACAGCCGCCACGAACCTGGCGTACCCGATCGGTGACCTTTTGCTGCTGTCCCTCGTGATCGGCGGCACGGTGCTGCTCTCGGGCCGATCGAACATGCCGTGGTTTCTTCTCGCGCTCGGCATCACACTGAACGTCATCGGCGACACGGCAAATCTCTTCTCGTCTTCCACCATTTTCGCGACCAAGCTCGGTACCGATCTCAACGCCGTCGCCTGGCCCGCGTCGCTCGTGCTGATGTCGATGTCGGTGTGGCTGAAGCCTCGTACGCTGGACCCCCTGCGATCGCAGCGCATCGCCGGCGTCGCGCTACCCAGTGCGGCCGCCTTGGCCGGCCTCGCCATCCTCTTGCTCGGCTACGTGCACACGATCACGTGGGTGGCGCTGTGGCTATCGGCGGCCACGCTCTTGGTCGCCGGACTTCGACTCACGTTGTCCGCTCGCGACTTGCGCAATCTCACCGAAGAGCGCCATCGATTGGCCCAGACCGACGAGTTGACCGGCCTCGGCAACCGCCGATACCTCTTCCACGTCTTGGAGACGTTCTTCTCGGACTACGCCAATCCGTGGACCAAATCGCGAAATCTCGCCTTTCTCTTCATCGACCTCAATCGCTTCAAGGAGATCAACGACTCCTTCGGACACCCGGCGGGTGACGAGTTACTTCGACAACTCGGCCCGAGATTAAGTCGGGCCGTGCCGGGAACGGGAGAGGTGTTTCGCTTGGGGGGCGATGAGCTCGCCGTGGTCCTGGTCGACGCCGGCGCCGCCGAGGCCGAGGCCGCCGCCGAAAGGATTCTCAAGGAGATCTGTGAGCCGTTCACTCTGCAGAAGATGAAGGCCAGTGTCGGCGCGAGTATCGGCATCGCGTTGGCGCCCACCGACGCCACCGAAGCGATTGGACTCACGTGGTGTGCGGACACGGCGATGTACCGAGCCAAGTTGGGCAACGTTCCCTACGTCTTCTACGACCATGACATCGACGGCGGCGAGCAGAAGCTCAATCTGGTCGAGGAGCTGCGGATTGCGGTCGACGAGGGCAACTTCGTTCTCCACTATCAACCCCTGTTGAACCTTCGTACGGGGGAGATCTTCGCCGTCGAAGCCCTCATCCGCTGGCCCCACGCCACCCTCGGTTTGGTGCCGCCGTTGAAGTTCCTCCCACTCGCTGAGGACGCCGGATTAATGCAGGAGTTGACGAAGTGGGTGCTCTCGGAGGCACTGGCGCAGTGCGCGAAGTGGCGAGATTCCGGTCGCACAATGGCCGTGTCGGTCAACATCACGACGACGAACCTCTTAGAAGATGGTTTCGTCGAACTCGTAGCGAGTCTTCTTCGTCAGCACAATCTGCCCGGCAGCGCACTCGTCATCGAGATTGTTGAGTCCAGTATCATCACGGACTTTCCTCGATCCAAGACCGTGATCGAGTCGCTCAAGGCGATCGGCATCATCGTGTCGATCGACGACTTTGGCGCGGGCTTCACATCATTGGCGTACCTCAGTTCTCTCGCGGTCGGCGAGTTGAAGCTTGATCAAACGTTCATCACCGGACTCAGTCGTGGGGGAAAGGAACGCGACCTGGAGCTGGTTCGGGCCACCATCCAGTTGGGACACGATATGGAATTGCGCGTCGTGGCCGAAGGGATCGAGGACGTCGACACCTTGAATCTGCTGAGCGATCTCGGTTGTGACGTCGCCCAGGGCTATTTCATCAGTCGACCGATGCCCGCGCACAAACTGTCCTTCCAGTCAGAGTCTTTGGCTGCTCCCGCCGGCGTCACGCCGTAGCCCTCACGTTCATACACCGCGCGGGCCCTCGACGCGACGGTCGTTGTCGGTACCGTGGGTGCCGTGACCATTGGGTCACCCGAGTCGAGTGATCGGCAGTGTGGAACGTGAAACTACCCGCGTCACTTCGTCGGAGCTTCTTCGAACGACCTCCCGACGTCGTCGCCTTCGACCTGGTGGGGTCGTGGCTCGTCCTCCACGACGGTGACCATGAACAACGTGCGCTCATCGTCGAAACCGAGGCGTACGGCGGAATCAATGACGCGGCGTCGCACGCCTTTCGTGGCCCGACCAAACGCAGCGAGATCATGTTCGGACCGGCCGGATATCTCTACGTCTATCTGATCTACGGCATGCACTGGTGCATGAACGTCGTGACCGAACCGAGTGGCACCGCGAGCGCGGTGTTGCTGCGCGCGGCGGAACTCTCGATTCCCGCGACGAGTGCTACGAGTGAGGAGAACATTACGCTTCGCGGCCCCGGAAATTTGACGCGGGGCCTCGGCATCACGGGTGAGGACAACGGACTGGACTGTTGCGGTGGCGAGTGGCGTTCTCTCACGTTTCATCGGGACCGTAACGTCGAGCGCGGACGAACGGTCCAGTCGACGAGGATCGGCATCTCTCGCGAGGTCGACCGAGAGTCGAGGTATTTCCTCGACGGCCACACTGCGGTATCAAAGACGCCCGCACCGCGCTCGACGAACGGCGACGAGCGACATAATCGGCTCGAACGGGACTAGCGCAGTGCGCGGACTTCGTCGTATCGGAAGCACTCCGGATAGTGATCGTTCACCAGTCCGGCCGCCTGCATGAGCGAATAGCAGGTCGTGGGACCCACGAAACGAAAGCCCCGTTTCTTCAACTCCTTGCTCATGAGGGCGGCCTCACGAGTCGATGACGGGACATGGGGATCGACGCTCCAGTCACGTTGCAGCGCGACGTTGTTGACGAAGGACCACAGGAGCGCGTCCAGGCTGGAACCACCGCGCTGCAGTTCGAGAACGGCGCCGGCGTTGTTGATCGTCGACTCAATCTTCCCGCGGTGACGGATGATCTCGGTGTCCTCGAGCAGTCGCTCGACGTCGGCCGGGGTGAAGCGCGCGACGAGTTTCGGGGTGAAGCGTTTGAAGGCCTTCACGTACCCCGGACGTCGTCGAAGGACGGTGAGCCAACTCAACCCCGCCTGCGCGCCTTCGAGGGTGAGCAGTTCGAAGAGCTTGGCGTCGTCGTGGAGCGGCACGCCCCACTCTTCGTCGTGGTAGGCGCGCATCTCCTCACCCTCGGCCCACGAACATCGCATGTGCGAACCGTAGCAAGCGCATGTTCACGTGGACTCGCGAAGGGGCGTGTACGGCGTCAACTGACGCGGCGTGACCATTTCTTGTCGCGCGTGTACAGAGTTGGGAACTGCTTCCTTCGCACCCGGTACAGCTCGGCGACGTCAGGGTTCGGCGTGAACGTGCGTCCCGGCGCTCGGAGTCCTGCGACGTCATCGAGGCGGTGTCGACCCAGGTTGACGGCGGCCAGGAGGGCCGCCCCACGAAGTTGCGCGACCATCGGCTCGGGGACCTGTTCGACGTCGCGTGCGAGCGTGTCAGCGTAGATCTGGCACCACGCACTGGACTGGGCGCCGCCGCCCAGTAGTCGCAAGGGCGCCAACTCACGACCTGCGAACTTTTCGACGTAGGGGAGTAGCCACGCGCTGTTGGCGGCCACGCCTTCCATCACGGCTCGAATTAAGTCGGCCGTCGACGTCGTGAGCGAAAGATTCGTGAAGCCGCCACGCAGATGTTTGTTGCCAATGGGCGAACGCTCGCCGGCGAGCCACGGCGTGAAGAGCACGCCGTGCGCGCCCGGCGCCGACGTCGCGGCGAGCGTCGTCATCTCGTCGTAGTGCAATGACTCATTCGGACCGGCGAGGAGTCCGCGCAGCCACTCGAGCGACTTCGCCCCGGTCTCTTGATTATCGATGATCAGATAGGAATCGTTGGTGAGTCCCGGGACCGCCGCGATTGAATGGATTGCGTCGGTCTTCTTCTGGGGCACGGGACAACTGATCCACGACGTCGTCGAGAGAGCGACGTGCGTGTCGTACATACCGGTGGCGCCCGAGCCGATCGCCGCCGCGTGCAAATCCGGGACGCCGGTGATCACGACCGTGTCCGTGGAGAGCCCGAGGCGCTCGGCCACGTCGCGCGTCACCGTTCCGACCACGCTGCCAATCGGTTGCAACGGTGGAAGGAATCGCTTGTCGATGCCGACGATCCCCAGGAGTTGGTCGTCGTAGTCGTAGTGGGTGAGCGCGCGATTGTCGGTCAGCCAACTCGCGAGGCGCGACGCGTGGGTCGCCGACGCGACGCCGGTGAATCGCATCGTGAGGTAGTCGACCGGCTCCATCATCCACGTCGTGGCACCCATGATCTCCGGTTCGCGATTCATCAGGTACAGGATCTGACCGATCGGGTCGGCCCCGGACGGCGACGGGCCGCCGCCGGATTTACGCACGAAGGGCAGGATCTTGCGCGGGTTGTAGCCCTCGATCGGTCCGCCAATGACGCCACGCGCGTAGTCGCGCCCGCGCGTATCGAGCCACATCAAACACGGCCCCGTCGGCAGTCCGTGGGCGTCGACCGGCACGGTCGACGCGTACTGGCCCGTCACGGCGACGGCCCTCACGCGTTCTTTGCTGACTTCCGGTCGGTCCATGAGACGGCGTGTGGCGTCAGCGATCAGCGCCCACCACTCTTCGGGATCCTGCGTCGCGCCTCCGTCACTCGTGTACGTCGTGGTGACCGGGTGGAGTTCGTAGTCGAGGACGTCACCGTCAAGACTCACGAGTCCGACCTTCGGTCCGCCCGTCCCCAGGTCGATGCTGAGGCAGAGTTCTTCGCTCATGCAGGGGGAATGGATGCCTGTTGGTCCATCATGTCGGCCATGACGGCCCGGATGAATTCGTCGGCTTCTGCGCTCATGCCGCCCGCGACGCCGCCGTAGATAGCACCCGATTTGGCCGGTTCGTCGCGGTTAGCGTGCGCGTAGTCCACGCCGTCCGCGAGGTCCTTCGTCCAGCGCTCGACGACGCCCGGTTGGGTCTGGGGTCGGGTGACGGCCATGTGAATGGCGTTGGGGTACTGCTGGCCGTTCATCCGCCACCCCTTGGTCCTCAAGAAGTCGTTCACCAGGTACACGTCGAACTCGTCGGACGTGAAGGAGAACAGGAAACTCGGCGTCCCCATGATCCGAAGCGACGGGTGCGAGCGGATCGCGTCTTGCATCGCGGCCGAGGTCTCGAAGATGGCCTGGGCGTACC
>CALGFJ010000325.1 GCA_937881055.1 uncultured Acidimicrobiaceae bacterium
CGACGTCCACGCCGAAGTTGAGGGCCTTGCGAGCGACGTTGTACGAGGTGCCGCCGTAGATGCAGATCACGCGGCGACCGCGGTCGTCGGTGAGCTGGGCCAGTTCTTTTTGAACCTGCGCGGCCAGTTCGCGCGTGGGCACGAGCACGAGGGCCACGGGCTTGCGCGGGCGGGCCTTCGTGAGACGCGCCATCAGGGGTAGACCGAACGCCAGGGTCTTGCCCGAGCCGGTGATGGCCTTACCGACGACGTCGCGGCCCGCGAGGGCGTCGGGAAGAGCGGCCTCTTGAATGGGGAAGGCTTCGAAGATGCCGCGTTGTTTCAAGTGCTCGACAAGATTTGACGGCACGCCGAGCGCGGCGAAGGACATGGACATATAACTCCTACAAGTTGAGATGAGCCCAACTCGAGGTTTTACAGTCGAATCGGTCTCCACCGCGATGTGCGGCGAAACAGTCATTCCACTCTAGCAGGGATCGCAGTACTCCAACGCACTTTGATCACGGGTGAGTGCGGGCGGAGGGACTCGAACCCACACTCCGAAGAACTGGTACCTAAAACCAGCGCGTCTGCCAATTCCGCCACGCCCGCAAGAGCCCCCAGTCTACGGCGCACAACGAGGAGTTTGTAGATTCGCGCATTAGATTGGTCGCATGAGTATCTCAAATAGAGCCGACGGATTCGGCGCGGTCGACCTCAATCAACGACTTCTGCGTGAGCGCATTGTCTTCTTGGGGTCCGAAGTAAATGACGACTCGGCGAACCGGATCTGCGCCGAACTTCTCCTGCTCGACGCCGAGGACAGTGATCGCGACATCAGCCTCTACATCAACTCCCCGGGTGGCGTTATCACTGATGGGCTGGCCATTTATGACACCATGCAGTACGTCAACGCGGACGTGCGCACCATTTGCATTGGCATGGCGGCCTCCATGGGACAGTTCTTGTTGTGCGCCGGAGCGCCGGGCAAGCGCTTCTCGCTCCCGAGCAGTCGGATCCTCATGCACCAGCCCTTGATGGGCGGCATGCAAGGTCAAGCCTCGGACATTGCGATCCAGGCCGAGCAGATCGGATTCATGAAAAAGCAGCTGGCCGAACGGATCGCGTTTCACACGGGCAAGTCGCTGGCGCAAATCGAAACGGACTCAGATCGCAACCGCTGGTTCACCGCGCAAGAAGCGTTGGAGTACGGGTTCATCGACGCAGTTATTGAACATTCGGCCGTTCGCCAAGGCGTCTAGTGAGCGATGGCTCGTCGACGCGAGTCGATCGCCGTTCTTTAGAGAACGACGCCTTTCGCGTCGTCAGTGCCCGTGACAGCCTTCTCACGAGGCTTCGTAATCTTTGGAATCGTCGCGAGCTTCTGTTCAGCCTGATCAGGTCGGATATTCGTATCAAGTACAAGAACTCCGCCTTGGGCATCGTCTGGTCGATGCTGACGCCGTCACTTTTTCTCGCCATCTACTGGCTCGTCTTCGCGAAGTTCCTTAAGAACGGAATACCGAACTTCGTGGTCTATTTGTTCGCCGGCATGGTCGTGTGGAACATGTTCAACACGTCGCTCAGCACCGCAACCGGGGTGATCGTCGTTCGCGCCGGACTCGTGAAGAAGGTGTCGTTTCCACGCGAGATCCTCGCGCTCGCCAACGTGGGGGCCGCCACCTTTTATTTCTTCATCCAGCTCTGCGTGTTCGGTCTGTATCTCCTCGTGGTGCAACACTCGCCCGACTACGCCTACTTCTGGTTGCTCCCGATAGCGTTTCTCGCGCTGTATTTCT
Organism: uncultured Acidimicrobiaceae bacterium; assembly: GCA_937881055.1. Taxonomy (GTDB): domain Bacteria; phylum Actinomycetota; class Acidimicrobiia; order Acidimicrobiales; family RAAP-2; genus RAAP-2. The sequence goes on from CALGFJ010000325.1 coordinate 1,779, forward strand.
TTACCGCGGCGTTGGCCATCGTGATGTCGGCGATCACCGTCTACATGCGCGACATGGAGCACTTCATCCTCATCATCTTGCAGTTGTGGTTCTTCATGTCGCCGATCGTCTACTCCTACGAGCACTCGATCGCGCCACAACTTCACGCGCACGGGCTGGCGTGGCTGTATTTCCTCAACCCGATCACACTGATCATGCTGACCTTCCAACGCGCCTTCTACGTCGCCACCTATGCGGCTTCGACCACCCAAACGCAGATCGTCAATCACCACGTCGTGCCGGTGATCTTGAAGATCTTGCCGTCGTGGCCCATGTCGACCTACTGCTACTTGGACCTCGCTCTTCTCGGCATCATGATCATCGTCTTCCTGCTCGCCGAAGTTCTCTTCGGTCGCCTCCAGGGCAATTTCGAGTCGGAGCTGTAATGACCACCGTCATCAAAGTCGAGGGGATCGCCAAGACCTTCAAGATCCACCACGAACGGCACCAGTCACTGAAGGAGCGCCTCTTGCATCCGCGCACCGGATCGACCGAGGTGTTCAACGCCCTTGACGACATAAGTTTCACTGTCGACACCAACGAAACCGTCGGACTCGTCGGTCACAACGGATCGGGCAAGTCAACGTTGCTCAAATGCATCTGCGGCGTCTTGCAGCCCACGTCGGGCCAGATCCGGATTCGCGGCAGCCTGGCCGCGTTGCTCGAACTCGGCGCCGGCTTCCAGCCGGAGCTTTCCGGACGCGACAACGTCTTCCTCTACGGCGCCATGTTGGGATTCTCCAAGAAGATGGTTGAAGGGATCTTCGATGACGTGGTCGCCTTCAGCGAGATCGAGAACTTCATCGACACCCAGGTGAAGTTCTACTCGAGTGGCATGTACGTGCGCCTGGCCTTCGCGGTCGCGGTCAACGTCGATCCCGACATCC
>CALGFJ010000326.1 GCA_937881055.1 uncultured Acidimicrobiaceae bacterium
AGACCGATAGCAGGGATAGAAAGTCCCGATCGGCTAGTGATAATTGGGACATCCATGGTTCGTTCCCATCTGTTTGTCGTCGAGGTCGTGAATGAAAGATTCAGGGTAGCAAGTTGAGGACATCGTTACTCCTGTGGTCGAAATCCGATCGAGAGAGCGAAGGAGTCAGCGATATTTTGGACGACCTTCGCCCGAAGTTGGATGTTCGGACGCTTCGGTGTCACGCTGAGCGGTGCGCAAAGTGTCGCGCGCGACGCTGTGGGGGAGGCACGAGACCTCCTCGGGTCCAGAGGGCCAGATCCGCCAGGGTCAATCGTGTATCAAAGTGACCTTTGTCTCTAACAATCAGACGAAATGGGTACATATCCTCGAACGTAGGGGGATCGAGGCAACGTATGCAACGCATCGTGATTCTTGGAACTGGTACCGGTGGGACACTCACGGCGAACCGTCTGCGAAAAGCCTTCAGCGCCGAGACCACTTCGATAATCTGCGTTGACCAGGACGACCGACATGTGTATCAGCCGGGACTTCTCTTCGTTCCCTTCGGTCTCACTCAGCCCGAAGACATCGTTCGACCTCGCGCGCGTCAACTCCATCACGGCGTCGAATTCATGTCCGACGCCGTGGAGAACGTCGACCTTGAGTCGCAGGTCGTGCACCTGAAGAGTGGTGGCGACCTTCCCTACGACGTTCTGGTCGTCGCGAGCGGCGCGGTGCTCGCGCCCGAGGAAACGCCGGGCTTGACGGGGCCGGGGTGGATGGAGAAAGTCTTCACGTTCTACACGCCCGAAGGCGCGGCCGGGCTCGAATCGGCGTTGGCGGCCTTCGAAAGCGGTCGTATCGTCGTGAACGTCGTCGAGATGCCTATCAAATGCCCCGTGGCGCCACTGGAGTTCTGCTTCCTCGCAGACTGGTTCTTTCGTGAACGCGGAATCCGTGACCGCGTCCAATTGTCATTCGTCACTCCGTTGGACGCCGCCTTCACCAAGCCGATTGCTGCAAAGCACTTGGGGGGCATGCTCGAAGAACGCGGGATCGAACTGGTCACTGAGTTCAACACTGGTGAAGTCGACGGTGTCGGTGGCCGACTGATCTCCTATGACGGGCGCGAGGTTCCGTTCGACCTCGCCGTGGTTATTCCCGTTCACAATGGCGCCCCATTCGTGACCAAGTCAACCGGTCTCGGTGACGCCCTAGGGTTCGTCGCCACCAACGAACACACGCTGCAGAGCCTCGCAGCGCCCAACGTCTTCGCCATCGGGGACGCCACGTCCATCCCGATCTCCAAGGCTGGTTCGGTGACGCATTTCGAGGGCGAGATACTCGTGGAGAACATCACACGTTTCTTGAACCGCCAACCGCTGGACGCTTCCTACGACGGCCACGTGAATTGTTTCATCGAAACTGGCTTCTCCAAAGCAATGCTCATCGACTTCAATTACGACGTGGAACCCGAAACCGGCCACTACCCGGGCCACGTCGGCTTACCCCTGCTGAAGGAGTCCCGTCTCAATCATCTGGGCAAATTGATGTTTCAGTGGTTCTACTGGCACGTCTTATTGCCTGGTCGCGACATCCCTGGTGTGAGCAGCTCCATGCCCACGAAAGGAAAAGTTGCCCCTGATGAGAACAAAGGAAAGGAGTTCACATCGTGAGTGTTGAAACAATTGCCGGGGTCACCCTCGAGGTCAATGACGAAGGCTTCTTGGTCGACCCAAGCCGGTGGAATGAAGATGTCGCCGTCGAACTCGCCCGTCGTGAAGGAATCGATCCTTTGAGCGAACGCCACTGGGAAGTCATCCGCTTCATGCGCTCGGAATACGAGGCTAAGGGTGCGGGCCCCAGTGTGCGCATGCTCGGTAAGACCTCGGGTGTGCCCATCAAGGAGTTGTACGAACTCTTTCCGAAGGGTCCGGCCAAATTGGCCGCGAAGATCGCGGGAATACCGAAGCCGCGAGGATGCATCTGATCACCAGGAGAAGAAGGGAGCATCGACATGGGCGACGCAATTGAGAAGGTGTCGATCATCATTTCCAAGGGATCGCTGGAGGGCGTCTATCCCGGTCTGATTATGGCGAACGGCGCCCGCGCCGAAGGTATTGAAGCGAATCTCTTCTTTACCTTCTTCGGCCTCGACGCCATTCACGCCAAGCGACTCAGCCACATCAAGGTGGCGGCCGTCGGAAATCCCGGCATGCACATGGCGAGCCTTCTCGGAGTCCTGCCGGGAATGTCGGCGATCGCCACGCACATGATGTCGCGAAAGATGGAGACCTTCGATATTCCTGGCATTCCTGAGTTTATGGAGATGATCGCCGACACTGGGTGCGGCATGTACGCATGCAAGGCGTCAGTGGAACTCTTCGGATTCACCAAGGATGACTTCATCAGCCAGGTTCAGGACATCATCACCGTGGGTGAGTTCTACGAGAAGGCCGCCGGCGGGGAAATCATCTTCACTTGATCCGAAATGGCGACCGTTCTCGGGAGGGGGATGCATACCATCTGAGGCATGTGTAGCGCATCTTCCGGAGCAAATGAGGACGCGGTGACCATTGCCTCGCCTCCGATGCACAACAGCCACGATCAGGAGAAGCTGCGAGCAATCGCTCAGCGCGCAAGGCGCACGGCCTAGTCGTCCGCTGCTTACGTCCCCGAGCCGTCAACGTCGCGTTCAGAGAACCTCACGAAGGGGATGGTGATTTCGACTTCGACGAAGCGGTTTTCAACTGCGCCACAGCACTGTCGGCATGATGTGGACTGCGCTCACGGCCCTGACGATGTTCGCCCTGGCTGCGGGTATGGCTCGAATGGATCGAGACTGGGAAATCCGTTCCTACAGGCAGAAGGTCAAATAGTGATCGTCGACGGCATCCTGGTGTCAGCAGTACTCATTGGACCCATCATGAATTCAATTGCGGGATGATCGCGGGCCGATCTCGTCGCGGGATAAGTATTCCTCTTCTACGCATTGCGTGAAGCGAGAACGTCGCTGGAGCACTGAGCAATAGTTGTCGAAGGAACTTGTTCGAGGTGACCGGAACCACAGCATGTGCCACTTTTGCCGTCCGAATTGCACAACGCTCGGCACGAATCTAGAACGCTTCGTCAGCGTTCGTCAGTAATCCGAGTACGTTCTTCAATAAGTTGGTCTCGGGCATATGTCTGGAGCGAAAAGGAAGTCGATGTGGGCTTGTACAAGGAACAGATCCTTCCGCGACTTCAGGACAAGGTCATGCGCCGCAAAGGAATACGTGAGGTTCGCCACCGAGTCTGCTTGGGACTCGTCGGTGACGTCGTTGAAGTCGGATTCGGCACTGGACTCAACGTGCCCCACTATCCAGCTGAAGTTTCGAGGATCTTTGCTATCGAGCCCTCGCGAGTCTGTATGCGGCTGGCCGAAGACCGCATCGCGCGTGCGAACATTCCCGTCGATCTGGCGGGGTTGACCGGCGAGCATCTGGAACTGCCGACTGCTTCGTTCGACGCGATCCTTTCGACGTGGACGATGTGCACGATCCCCAAACTGGACGAGGCGCTCAAAGAGATGCGTCGTGTGTTGAAGCCCGGTGGTACTCTCCATTTCGTCGAGCACGGTCACGCTCCTGATGACAAAACTGCATTGTGGCAACGAAGAATTGAACCACTCCACATGAAACTCGCCGGTGGGTGTCATCTGACTCGCAACGTTCCTGAATACCTGGATCGGGCCGGTTTTCATATTGAGCATCTCAACTGTTATTACTTCGAAGGAGAACCGAAGCCGCTTGGCTACACCTTTGAAGGAATTGCGTCAGCGAGGTGACGTGGTGTCGAGCAACTCGCAACACTGTGCCAATCGTCATCCGGAGTTGCGAGGTGCATTACCCGAGGTTGTTTCGACGAGTTGCAACCGAGTGTTCAGATGATTTAGTGAATCGCCCGGATCACGAACCCGGCACGTTGGGATCCACTAAAGGACATTCAAGGGTCTTAGGGCGCTTCATCACTCCTGGTCAGAGCGATTGTCTCGTCGACCGACGTTCGAGGAATTCTTCTCGGTTCTCGGCCTTATACCTCGAAATTGACTACATGAAATTGGTTCTGGCGCCGTAGGGGAGAGGTGATTTGAATATGCGCCGAGGCGACGATCGAATTACGGATCAAAGGGCGAACCCACCGATTTGCGAACCATTGTCGCTCACGATCAGTTCGCCAAACTCGCTTGTTTCTTGAACGAATATGAGAATGGATCTCCGATGTTGTCGAGCGATTGGTGCCGTTGTTTTCTCATTCGGGACTTACGTCCCGAACTCCTTAATCGGGCAAGGTGCCATGATTGTACGCGGTGAACTCAGACCGCGTACCCAAGCCTCCTCGTGGCGTGCGCACGCTTCGTCTTGTGCACAGTGCGATCGGGCTGTGTGAAATGGGTTGTCTGGGGTACTTGTGGTGGTGCGCATTCACGCGTCGACGCGACCAGTGGCTCAGAGTTGCGAAAACTGTACTGATCGGTGAAGGCATCGCGTTGGTCATCGCCAAGGGATGCCCTCTCGGAATTGTCCAGCGTCGAGCGGGGGATGACGTCTCGATGTTTGAGCTCTGGTTTGGACCTCGCATCGCGCCATTGGCTGTTCCCATCGTTTCCGTTGGCACGCTCGTTGGCTTCGCACTGTTGAAGGCTCGTCCACTCATCGACGGGACAGTGCACACACATTCATGAGGCCCTCGTGGGCGCCGGGCACGCGGCCCCGTCGCAGTCGATTTGTTCCGCAAATTTGGATCGGTCTGATTGAATCGATCAGTTGGGCGAGCGGTTCAGAAAGGTTTGAAAGCCGTCCGGTGAGTTCCACGGTTTGTGCGGCCCACGGGGTGTTGTCACATGTACAACGTTTCATAAGGGTTGCGTTGAATTTCCACTCGCTACTTTGGTTTCATTATTGAGTTCGTTCGGATGTACGCGAAGGACAGCTGTACGTTTTGCATTTGTTGACACCTAAATCGTCATCAACCTCGTCTGACTATAGGACTCAACGGGCTGGAAGTTGGGCTTGGAGGCATCGTTCCCACGGTCACGTCGTTACGCCAGGCTCAAGAAAAGCTTCTGCAACCTCAGCACGATGTCATCAGTATCGGACTCGGGATCGGCGATGCATTCCTTCAGACTGGCGGAAATGAGCGTGAAGGCGGCGGTGTTCACTGCTTTGGCGACCGCCGCCATCTGGGTAACGATGTCCTCGCAACTACGACCATCTTCGAGCATCCGAACGATCGCTCCCATCTGGCCGTTCGCGCGTTTGACGCGCTTGGTTATTGCTTCGAGTTGGGTCTGGTCCTGGAGCACGTGCGGCGCCTTCTTGGTGGTCATGGCTTCTCCCTGGACGAATTCAAGTAATTTCAGTATCTCCCAGAACTCGCACCCAAGCCGGCTTCGAGTTGTGGATATACCCCTATGGGTATATACTACCGGTAGCCACGGACGGCCGTTACACGACCGGGACGATGCCATCGGGATGGGGAGTCAATGAACTTGGTCAGATCAGTGTCGCGGCAAAGTGTTCTTGAAGTCAGCGAGGACCGCGAAACGGTTACCGGTCGCGTCGGGAAACACGGTAACGGTGCGCGGCTCGTCACAACGGGGAGGTCCTCGTGGCTCGCGTCGTAATCCTGGGTGCGGGCATATCGGGTCACACTGCGGCACTGCACCTACAGCGTCGACTGAAGACGAAGGCCGACATCGTCGTCGTATCGCCCAACTCCAATTGGAACTGGATACCTTCGAATATCTGGGTCGGAGTCGGCAAGATGACGAAGGACCAAGTGACCTTTCCCTTGGCACCAATTTACAAGCGCAAGCACATCGGCTTTCGCCAGGCCAAGGCCGTGGCTATCCACCCCGAGGGCGACGCCGACACCGCGCAGGGCTTCGTCGACATCGTCTACACGGACCCGACTCGCCTCGGTGAAGAGGAGCAGCTCCCGTACGACTTCCTTATCGTGGCGACCGGACCGAAGTTGAACTTCGCCGCGACGCCCGGGCTCGGGCCCGACGGCAACTCTTGGTCCGTCTGCACTGCCGGTCACGCCGAACAGTCGGCCGCCGCGCTCGAGACGATCATCGAGGCGTTGAAGACCGGCGAGAGGAAGACCCTGGTCATCGGCGTCGGACACGGTACCTGCACGTGTGAGGGAGCGGCCTTCGAGTACACCTTCAACGTCGAGCACGAACTCAGAGAGCGCGGGGTGCGTGAACTCGCCGACGTGGTCTACCTCTCCAACGAGTACGACCTCGGGGACCTCGGCGTGGGGGGCATGACCTTCGCCCAGAACGGTTTTGAAACCAGCAGCAAGATGTGGACTGAATCGTTGTTCCGTGAACGTGGGGTCAGGGCGATTCTGCGCGCCCACGTCGAGAAGGTGGACCCGGGGGTCATCCACTACGAGGTGCTCGACGGCTCGAAGCACACCTTGGACTTCGACTTCGCAATGTTGCTGCCGCCGTTTCGCGGGGTCGACATGAAGGCGTACGCGAACGACGGCGCCGACATCACCGACGACCTCTTCGCACCGAACGGATTCTTGCGAGTTGACGCGGATTACGAGACGAAGACCTACGACCAGTGGGCTCCTGAGGACTGGCCCAAGACCTACCAGTGTCCGCGCTACGCGAACGTCTTCGGCGTCGGGATCGCCTTCGCGCCACCGCACGCCATCTCCGAACCAAGGAAGAGCCCGAATGGGACGGTCATCTCGCCCGCGCCCCCCCGTACTGGGATGCCCTCGGGCGTCATGGGGCGCACCGTGGCGATTTCGATCGCCGAACGAATCAATCACGGGGACCAGGCGCCGCTGCGCACCGCTTCGATGGCGGCGATGGGTGCGGCGTGCATTGCCTCGGCGGGTACCGGTCTTCGCAAGGGCAGCGCCGCCGCGATCACGATGTATCCGATAATCCCCGACCGGAAGCGATTCCCTGATTCTGGACGTGACCTCACGCAAACGTCGGGTGAGATCGGGCTCAGCGGACACTGGACCAAGTTGCTCCTGCACTATTTGTTCATCTACAAGGCGAAGGCCCGCTTCGGCTGGTTCATGATCCCCGAGTGACTGACAGTCGACATGAGAGTAAGCCCGAGACCAAGAAGGTGGAACTGATGAGTGACGTAGACCGCAGCATCGCTGAAGCGCCCCTGCCGACGGCGGGAACGCTTCGTCGCAGGAAGAGCCTGATCTACCAGGCCACGCGCTTCGTGGCGTTTAACCTGCGAATGATGAAGATGGTGACGAGAGCGCACCACTGATGTCCGACTCGTCTGATGGTGACGCCGGGGCCGCCACGGTATTGTTAGCGCTCGCGCCGGGTGATCGCTGCACGTGCGATCATGGCTTCGCGGCGTCGTCGGTCGCGTCGACCGCGGCCTCTTCGCTCGCCTTCTCGGGCGCTGAGTCGTGAGTTCGCCCGCGCAGCACTGGCGCGAAGCACTCGAGGCGTGGGCCTTGCCCGACGAGATTGTCAATTCTGCACCGCAAAGTCCGTGGATCCACCCGCCGGCGCTGTTCGACGTCCCCGATACGATCGCGCCGTCGCCGTCGCACGATCGGGCACGCGAAGTGCTCACCGACGGTGCGACGGTACTCGACGTGGGCTGCGGAGGGGGCATCGCCGCATTCGCGCTGACTCCTCCCGCGACCCACGTGATCGGAGTCGACCACCAGACGGAGATGCTGACGATGTTCAGGTCGAACGCCATCGCGCGCGGGGTCAGGGTCGAGACGATTGACGGATTCTGGCCGTCGGTCGCCGTACGCACACCGACAGCCGACGTCGTGACCGCTCACCACGTCGTCTACAACGTCGCCGACATCGAACCGTTCCTTCTAGCGTTGGACGATCACGCGAGCTCTCGCGTGGTGCTGGAGATGCCCGATCACCATCCCCTCGCGCCGATGTCTGAGGCCTGGCGGTACTTCTGGAATCTGGAGCGCCCCGATGGTCCGACGCCCGCAGAGCTGCTCGAGGTCCTACGTGAACTCGGTTTGGACGCCCAACGCGAGCAGTGGCGAGGTCCGACACGAGTCGAGCAGAATCCTGAGCAGGCGGCGCACTTCATGCGAATTCGACTTTGCCTGCCCGAGTCGCGCGAGGGCGAGGTCCGCGACTTTCTTCAGTCGCACGTGGCACCGCTGGAGCGTCAACTGTCCACCATCTGGTGGGACGTCGCGTCGCACGACGCGTGAGGGGTACCGAGGTCCGCGACGGCGCGACCGGAGTGCCGGCGGCGCCCGTGCTCGTCTACTGGCGACCGGGTTGTGCGTACTGCGCGCGACTTCGATGGGGGCTTCGACGCCTGAAGGTGGCGACCGAGGAGTTGAACATCTGGATCGATCCGGCCGCCGCCGCGTTCGTGCGGTCCGTCAATGGTGGTGACGAGACGGTCCCCACGGTGGTGGTCGCCGGCGAGACCCTGGTGAACCCGACGCCGCGTCAGGTGAAGCGAGAGCTCGAACGTCAGTTGCTCGGACCCGACACGGTCTGAGGTCGCGAGCGGTGCAGGTCTCGGGCCGCGGCTAGTGCGAGAAACGGACCTTGGGCAGGATCCGACCCAGCCACTTGGGTAGACGCCAACTGTGGTGCCGGCCGTAGCGCAGGACGATCGGCAACAGCGCGAGTCGCACGACGAGCGCGTCGAGGGCAACCGCAACGGCGAGTATCACGCCCATCTCCTTCGGGGCGAGGGGGCCGGAGAGCGCGAAGGTCATGAAGACCGCGATCATCACGGCGGCCGCTGACAAGACCACGCGGCCCGAGCTGCGCACCGAGCCGATCATCGCGTGCTCGGGGTGCGCGTGGGTCTCGTAGTGCTCCTTTGCCGCTGACAACATGAACAGCGTGTAGTCCATCGCGACGCCAAAGACCATGGCGCCGAAGAAGAGGGGTCCCCACGCGTCGACGAAGCCCTGCGACTGAAAGTGCAAGAGGCCCGACAGATCGCCGTTCTGGAATATGAGTCGGGCGATACCAAAGGCGCCAGCGACCGACAACGCGGTGAGTAGCACTCCCGCGGCGGCGATCAGCGGGGCGCCGAGCGCGATGAGCAGGAGTATGAAACCAAGCGCGATGAGCACACCGAAGACAATGGGGGTGTAGTGCGACAGTGACTGCTGGAGGTCGTAGTTCTCCGCGGCGGCTCCGCCGACCAGCGATCCCGCGGGCAGCACGGAGCGCACCCGCACGATGGTCGCCTCAGTCGCGGTCGTCGAGGGACCCGACGTCGGGATGACCTGATCGAGGCTCCAGCCGTCCTCGGTGGGTCCCGGCGACACGCCGGCGACACCCTTCGTCGTCGCAAGCGAGGCGAGCGCCTGAGTCTGGTGCGATGCGGGCACGAGTATCTGCAGGGCGCCAGGAGCACCTGCTCCGAAGGCGGACGCCACCTCGACGTAACCAACGCGAGCGTTGGCGCTCGGAGGGATGATCGTGATCGAGGGCATGTTGGTTCGAAGTCCGATCACCGGCGACGCGGCGAGTAGTAACGCCGCGAGGGCGCCCAGACCAAGCCACGCCGGATGGCGCCACATGGTCCGGCCCCACGAGTGCAGGACGATGTCGAGTCGACCGGGGTGCTCCGGATCGGGGTGGGGTCGCGCGAGACGTACGTGCCCCTTGTTAATCCGTGTGCCGAGCCGACCGAGCACTGCCGGCAGCAGGGTCAGGGTCGCAGCGAGTACAGCGACGACGGACAACATGATGCCGAGCGCCATGCTGCGAAAGGCCGGACTCGGCACGAGCAGGATTGACGCCAGGGAAGCCAGCACCGTAATGGCGCTGAACGCCACGGCCTTGCCCGCGGTGTCCATTGTCTCGGCGACCGACGCGATCACCACGTCGCGGTCGCCCGGCGTCGCGCCTCGACGCTTAAGGGCAGAGCGGAACCGCACGACGATGAAGAGCGCGTAGTCGATCCCGAGGGCGAGCGCGAACATCAGCGCGAAGTTGAGAGCCCAGATCGAGACGGGGAACGCGTGGGTGAGCATCACCAACGCTCCCGCGGCGACCAGCAAACCCACCATCGTGAGCAGCAGGGGCAGACCGGCCGCGACGAGGCTCCCAAAGGCGATCACGAGGATGACCATGGTCACGGGCCACGACAACATCTCCGAGCGAAGCATCGCCGAGCGGTTGGCGTTGTTGAAGTCCGCCCACAGCGCGCTGTCGCCCGTGAGCGTGAGCGTCACGTCCGACGCGGAGAGTTCCTGGATTGGCCCGGCGAGGTCGTTGGCGGCCTCCACCATGACGTTGGTGCCCGCCGCGGAACCCGCGGTGATGATCGCGGTGCGGCCGTCTCGAGAGATGGACGTTCCGGCGCTCGGCAGAACGACCTTCGAGACACGCGCGTCCGCGCGCAGCAGCGCTACCGCTTTGTTCATGAGCGAGAGCGCGGCGGGGTCGCTGACGATCGGTTGACGATGGTCGACCACTACCACCTCGAGCGCGGCCGAGCCGAGGCCGGAGAAATCGCGCTGGATGATGTCACGTGCGTGCACCGACGCACTGGACGAATCTTGCCATCCCGCCCCGGAGAGGGCGGACTCGACCTGCGGTGCGAAGATGCCGAAAACCACGAGGATGGTGAGCCAGGAAAGAAGGACCAACCGGAGACGCGTCGATGTCCAGCTACCCAGACGTGCGAAGACGCTGATACGCTCGCCCGTCGCCGACGCGTGGGGCTCCGACGTCGTTGGGAGGGGCGGAGTCCCGAGGTCGCGCTTCGTCATGGAAATCTCCTGGTGGTCGATGGGGCCAACTGCAAATTGCAGCGTGGCCGAGTAGGTCTCCGTTGACAGTAGCATATACCCCATAGGGTATATAATTCAGCGACGATGGGCTGTGCGTCGCGCGACGTCGATGAACGAGGTGAGGGATGAGTGAAGGTTCTCCGAAGCGAAGGTTTGACAAATTGCCCGATACTCGTTCGGTACTCGTCGTGTGCGCGCATCCCGACGATGAGAGTTTCGGTCTCGGCGCGGCGCTTGCCACGTTCGGTGAGTCGGGCACTTCGACCGCGGTGCTGTGCTTCACCCACGGCGAGGCGTCGACCCTCGGAGCCGACTCCGGTGATCTCGGCCGTGTTCGAGCCCGCGAGCTCGCTGAAGCGGCGAACGAACTGGGCGTTGCGTACGTTGAGCTGCTGGACTATCGCGACGGCCACCTCGCCCAAGAGTCATTGGATGAATTGACCGCGCCGATCCGTCGGGCGGTCGAGAAGGCGAAGGTCGATCTTGTGCTCGTGTTCGACGAAGGCGGCATCACCGGTCACCTGGACCACTGTCGCGCCACCGAGGCGGGAATCGCCGCGGCGCGCGAGCTCGATGTGCCAGTGCTCGCATGGGCACTACGCGAACGAGTGGCTGAGGCGCTCAACGCCGAGTTCTCTGCCGGCTTCGTCGGTCGGCGCGACGAAGATCTCGACTACTTCGTCAGTGTCGAGCGCACGCGCCAGTATCGGGCCATCGATCGACACTGCAGCCAAGCGACGGATAATCCGGTACTCGGTCGCCGACTCGAGCTCCAGGGCGATCACGAGGTATTTCGTTGGCTCTCGCCACCTCGTGAATCAGCGCTCGGCCGATGAGCCACGCGCGCCGGGTCGAGACTGCATAATGAGGTCAACGGAGTAACCGAGCAGCGAGGTGTCACCTTTGAAGCTTCCCCTTGCGCTCGTCGGCGACGAGAGTCTCGTTCCCTGCGTGGATGGGGTGTCGCGGCCGTACGTGGGGCTCGACGCCGCCGCGTCCACCGGGGCGCTGCCGTCGGTGATGGATCGCGTCATCGAGTTCCTGCCGTCGTATTCGAGCGTGCATCGTGGCGCGGGATACAAGTCGCAATTGGCGACCGCGCGCTACGAGGATGCCCGCGAGGCCGCCCTCGTCTTCGCCGGGCGCGATGGTCGCGACGACGTCGCGATCATATGCCGCAATACCACCGAGGCGATCAATCACCTGGTCTACCGTCTGGACCTCCTCAAGAGTGACGTGATCGTCACGACCGTGCTGGAACACCACGCCAACCTGCTGCCGTGGTCGCGCGTCGCCACCTGTCGCTACGTGGAGTGTGGCCCCGACGGGACGTTCGCGCTCGACGACGTGATAGCCGCTCTCGACGCCGAGCCGCGGCCGCGCCTGCTCACGATCAGTGGCGCGTCGAACATCACGGGCTGGATGCCACCGATCGACGAGTTGATCGACGCCGCGCACGCACGTGACATCCAGGTCATGGTCGACGGGGCGCAACTCGCGGCGCACCGACCCCTCCCACCCAACGCCGACTTCGTCGCCTGGAGCGGGCACAAGATGTACGCGCCGTTCGGCGCGGGCGTGCTGGTGGGCCCGCGCAGTGCCTTCACCGACGGTGACCCGTTCCTCGCGGGCGGGGGCGCCGTCGACCTGGTGGACCTGGACGAGGTGGTCTGGACGACGCCACCCGAGCGAGAGGAGGCCGGTTCGCCGAACGTGGTCGGTGCCGTAGCCCTACACGCGGCCATTACCGAACTCACGAACGTCGGTTGGCCCGCGATCATCGAGCACGACCGGCATCTGGCACGCGCGCTACGCGGCGGCCTCAGCGCCATCGCGGGTGTGCGAGTGCTCGGACCCGAACTCTCGTGCGACACGCTGCCGGTGGCCGCCTTCACGGTCGAGGGGGTCCCCTTCGCACTCGTGGCGGCACGCCTCTCAGCTGAGTTCGCCATTGGCGTGCGCCACGGCTGCTTCTGTGCGCATCCGTACCTGATCCGACTCCTCGGGCTGAGCGACGTTGAAGTTGCTCGGTTCCAAGCAGACATTCGCCACGGTGATCGACAATCAATGCCGGGTGCGGTGCGTGCCAGTTGTGGCATCAACACCACCGACGAGGACGTCCATAAGTTGCTCGACGCCGTCGCAATCATCGCCTCGGGTGAGGCGCCCCCGTGCGAGTACCTGCAGGATCGGGCGTCAGGGGACTATTTTCCGGAGACGACAACCGGGTGGCTCGTCGACATGCGTTCGCGTGGTGGCTCTTGTTCGCCCGGGTGATGATGGATCCTGGTCTCTGAGTAGCGCCGGTCTGGAGGCCTCGAACCTGGGTCTGGGCGCGGCGACCGTGCCGTCATCGACATCGTCGAACCGAATGGAAGTTCGGGCGAAGCGGTCCTCAACGTGCGAGAAACGATCTGCACCGACTTGCGTAGATACCCTAGGGGGTATATACTTGATTCCGTGAGCCGATCATTCGTCGGCCGAGTGTGGGTCCGTGCCCAGCTCGCAAAGGAGGAACCGTGAGTCTTATAAATTTCATGTCATCGAGTGTCGGTCGTCTTGTGCGCGTAGTCGCCGGTGTCGCGCTCATCGTCGTCGGCCTCGCTCTAGGGGGCGGTTGGCTGACTCTTTCGGTCATCGGACTGGTCCCTCTGTTGGCCGGAGCATTGAACGTGTGTTTGCTGGCTCCGCTCATGGGCCAGCCCCTCAAGGGTCGATAGAGCTATGGACACGACCTGCAACCTGCGAAGCCCAGGACAGAACCTGTTCGACGAGCGGGCGTGATGACGGCCGTCGCGAAGACACTCACACTCGACGACGATGATCAGCTCTCGGCGATCAGCAAACGGCTGAGGAGGGCGCACGGTCAATTGGGCGCCATAGTTCGCATGCTCGACGAAGGCGCCTCGTGCGAAGAGATCGTCATCCAAATGGCCGCGGTGAGCAAGGCGGTGAACACCGCCGCCTTCAATCTCATTTCGGCGAGTCTCAAGGAATGTCTGATCAATCCGGATGTCGACAGTGGTCTGATGACCGCGAAATTCCAGAAGCTCTTCTTGAGCCTGGCGTAGGGGAGAAACGTGAGAGTCGTCATCATTGGGGGAGTCGCCGGGGGTATGTCGGCCGCGACGAGGCTCCGTCGGTTGTCGAACGACACCGAGATCATCGTGCTCGAACGAAGTGGTCACGTCTCTTACGCCAACTGCGGTCTGCCGTACTTCGTGGGTGGTGTGATCGAGGACGAGGACTCGCTGCTGATCCAGACTCCCGCGTCGCTCTTCAACCGATTCCGCCTTGACGTGCGCATCGACACCGAAGCCGTGGCTATCGACACTTTGTCCAAGACCGTGACGGCGCGCGATCTCGTGGATGGAACGTCTTACGAGATTCCGTACGACTTTTTGATCCTGAGTCCCGGCGCGTCGCCGGTCGTCCCGCCGATTCCGGGCATCGAACGCGCGATGCCGCTGCGAACCGTCGAAGACGTCGAGCGTCTCGTTCGTGAAGTCGAGAACGCCCCCGCGAGCGCCGTCGTCATCGGCGGCGGCTTCATCGGACTGGAGATTGCGGAGAACCTCGTGCAGCGCGGTATCGCAACGACCCTCGTCGAGTCGACGAATCAAGTCTTGGCGCCGCTCGACCCCGAAATGGCGTCGCCCGTGGCCGACGAACTGCGCCAATGCGGCGTCACGTTGCACCTCGGCAACTCGGTCGAATCGATCACACGTGAGAGCGTGCGACTCTCGTCGGGTCAGAACGTCCCAGCGGACCTGGTGGTCGTGGCGATCGGAGTGCGACCCGAGACGGGCCTCGCGCAACTGTCGGGACTCGCGATTGGCGTTCGCGGCGGCATTGCCGTCGACGAGTTCAACCGCACCAGTGTCGAGAACGTCTACGCCATCGGCGACGCCGCCGAGAAGGCCGACGCCCTCGATGGGGCTCCGACCCTGGTGCCGCTGGCGAACGTCGCCAACCGACACGGTCGAGTCGTCGCTGACCACATCGCGGGACGACAGGTACGACCACGCACCACGATCGGCACCGCCATCGTCAAGGTCTTCGATCTCACGATTGCCACGACCGGATGGAACGAGAAGCGACTGCGAGCCGCCGGACGTCCGTTCCTCGCGATCCACACCCATCCCTCTTCGCACGCCACGTATTACCCCGGAGCTCAGCCCATGTGCTTGAAAATGCTCATGGACCCGTGTTCGGGTGAAATCCTCGGAGCCCAGGGTGTCGGCACGGAAGGCGTCGACAAGCGGATTGACGTACTGGCCACGGCCGTTCGAGGAGGACTCACGGCGCCGGAACTCGCGGACCTCGAGCTCGCGTACGCGCCGCCGTTCGGTTCGGCGAAGGATCCCGTCAACATGCTGGGCTACATCGCGGAGAACATTCTCTCGGGCCTCGTCGAGACCGTGCAGTGGCACGAGGTCGATGAGTATCGCGCGCGCGGCGCGCAGTTCGTCGACGTTCGTTCGCGCGAGGAGTTCGCCCGCGGCACGCTGCCCGGAGCGCTCAACATCCCAGTCGACGAACTTCGCGAGCGGGCGAGCGAACTCGGCAACGCCGAAATTGTCGTCAACTGCGAGGTCGGCCAGCGAGGCCACGTTGCTGCAATGTTGCTCAACGAGCTCGGCTTTCACGCGAAGAACCTCGACGGTGGTTACCGCACATGGCACTGTTCGCCCGCGGCAACTGAACTTCAGCCCGTGGGCTGAAGGTCTGAAATCAAATCAATACATCAACCAAGTGAGAAAGGCAACACCAATGTGCCACAAGGCAACGTGTAAGAAGTGCAAAAAGGCAACATGGAAGGGATGTGGAAATCACATCGAACAGGCGCTGGCGGGTGTGCCGAAGGCCCAACGCTGCAGCTGCTCGCAAGACAGCGTCGCTTTGAGCGGTGGAGGCGGCTTGTTCGCCCGACTCCGAGGTCGATGAACGTAAAGCCACGCGTCGATCCGGGCCACTAGAAAAGTCTACGGACCCGTGATGCTGCTGAAATGTGTGGCGAAGGCAAAATAGCGAGTCAGTCGTAAAGTTTCGCTACCAGGAGAAACCGCGTCAAAGCGATGCCTACTTCTCAACGACGAAGTCGCGCTAGGTCGAGCGCACTCAAATAGATTGAGCGTCGAGCCGCGCGAGTCTCAGGAGGGTCGCATCGTACCTTCACGTAGGTAGCGCGCGTGCCACGAGAGCGCCTCCTCGATCAAGTGCGGCGTGTGCTTGCCGGGGGCCGTGGCGCTCGCGCGGTCGAAATAGTCCTGCAGCATCGGCCGGTAGTCGGGGTGCGCGCAGTTGTCGATGATTTTGCGAGCACGCCGGCGCGGCGCCAGGCCGCGCAGGTCCGCTACGCCCCATTCGGTGATGACGACGTGCACGTCGTGCTCGGTGTGGTCCACGTGGCTGACCATCGGCACGATTGAGGAGATCGCGCCGTTCTTGGCGGTCGAGGGGGTGAGGAACATCGCAATGTAGGCGTTGCGGGCGAAATCACCCGAACCGCCGATGCCGTTCATGATGCTCGAGCCCATGACGTGGGTGGAGTTGATGTTGCCGTAGATGTCGGCCTCGATTGCGCCGTTCATCGCCAAACACCCGAGCCGGCGTATCACCTCGGGGTGATTGCTGATCTCCTGGGGTCGAAGGATGATCCGGTCGTGGTACTCGGCGATGTTGGCGTGCAGGTCGGCCGCTCCCTCATCACTGAGCGAGAAGGCGGTAGCCGAGACCATGCTCATCGTGCCTGAGTTCAGCAACGCCAGCATGCCGTCTTGGATGACTTCCGTGTACGCGGTCAGCGGATGGAACGGCCCACCGTCGAGTCCGCGAAGGACGGCGTTGGCGATGTTGCCGACGCCCGACTGCAGGGGCAGGAGCGACGCGGGCAGGCGCCCTCCCTTCACCTCGTGGGCCAGGAACTCCAAGAGGTGTTCGGCGATTCGCTGCGAGGTGTCGTCAACCGGTTTGAACGCCGTGTTGCGATCGGGGGAGTTCGTCTCGACGACGGCCACAATCTTCTCTGGTGGGCAATGCAGGTAGGGAACGCCGATGCGGTCGGACGCTTGGAGGATTTGGATGGGCTTGCGAAATGGCGGTAGTGCGGTGCCGTAATAGATGTCGTGCATCCCCTCGAGCGCGGCGGGCTGCCACGCGTTCACCTCGAGGATGATGCGGTCGGCCATGTCAATCCACGTCTTGTTGTTGCCGACCGAGGACGACGGAATCAGTTCGCCGTCCGCGGTGATGCCGGACACCTCTATGACCGCAACGTCGAGGTGTCCGAAGGCACCCTCCCAGACCATCTGCGCGACGTGCGAGAGATGCATATCGAGGTAGTCGAGCAGTCCGGCATTGATCTTGGCGCGACTCACCGGGTCAGACTGGTACGGCATGCGCATGTCGATCGCGTCGACCGCTGCGAGCGCACCGTCAAGCTCGGGAGCCGTCGACGCGCCCGTCCAGACACTCACCGCGAAACGGTCACCTCGTTTGGCTGCGTCTTCGACTCGTCGCACGAGAGCCCCGGGTACTTTCTTGGGATAGCCCGCCCCCGTAAAGCCGCTCATCCCGACGTTGTCGCCCGGTCGTATGAATTCGGCTGCCTCGTCGGGCGACATGACCCGACCCGCGATTGACGCACTCTTGATTCGAAATTGGTCGGCGGTGGTCACTTCGAAAGACTAACTTTGCCGGATTGCGCCACGTAGCCGACCAGTCACCAATGAATGGGGTGTCGGTCACGTGGGGCCTCCGACAGCCGGCGAATCAGTTGCGAGTGAAACGTGCGGGAGACCGGCCCATATTCTCGACCCGGCTTGGCGGTGGCCCGGCAACTTTCCGGCGACAGGAGGTGATCTTCAAAATGCGATTCGGTCGCGCGGTGTTGCACAGATCGATTATTCCCTATGTTTCAAAGGAAACGGTGTTGTCCTGTGTCGGTTTCGTTTCGTGGCGTTGCAGCAATATGGGGCCTAGAATGAGACCTGGAGCGGGGTCTGTTAAAGCGCTCGTTCGCGACTCCCTCAGCCTCCACTTATTCCAGGCCGATTCGCCGGGGGCTCCAAGGGGTCAACGCAACACTTGGTGGTCAGCACTGATTTGTTGAACTAACCGGAAGAACCCGGATGGACGAAGGGCCTCCACCCAAATAGGTCACGAGATGAATCGAAA
>CALGFJ010000327.1 GCA_937881055.1 uncultured Acidimicrobiaceae bacterium
TGGATCGTCTGGGCGTCGACGGCAGTGTCGAACACGATCATGGTTTCATAGGGCCTCATGGCCGATTTCCTTTCCCTCTGGTCCGGCTAGGCCGGGCTCTGCGGAAAACAGAGCAGGGTATGTGGTACTTCCCCACGCTTGTGGGAACGACAATCCTAGTCCATGTCGCCGAAAATGGCTACTCGAGCAGACCTTCGGGATTGGGGTAGGCCTCCTCCTCGCTCGGGAACGCACCACTGCGCACGTCCTCAGCGAAGTGGCGAAGCGCGTCGGTGATCACGGGTCCGAGGTTGGCGTACTGGCGAACGAATTTGGCCGGCGCCCGGGCGGTGAGACCGAGCAAGTCGTGAAAGACCAGCACCTGACCGTCGGTATCCGGGCCCGCACCGATACCGATCGTGGGGATATCGAGGGCCTGGGTGACGCTGGTGCCGACGACGCTCGGCACGCCTTCGATCACGATCGCGAAGATCCCTTCTTCTTGGAGGAGTTGCGCGTCCTCGATCAAGAGCTTCGCGCTCTCCATGGTCTTCGCCTGGACCTTGAATCCGCCGAACGCCATCACGCTCTGCGGGGTGAGACCGAGGTGACCCATTACCGGAATCTGAGCGTCGAGCAATGCGCGCACGACGCCTTGACGCACGCGACCGCCCTCGAGTTTCACGCTGTCGGCGCCGGAGCGGATCAGCTTCGCGCCGTTTCGGACACTCTCGCCAAGATCGATGTGGTAACTCAGCCACGGCATATCAGCCACGACGTGGGCGTCAGGTTTGGCGGCGGCGACGGCGCGCACGTGGTGGCACATCTCGTCGATTGAGATATGCAACGTGGTCTCTTGACCGAGCACGACATTCGCCATCGAGTCACCGACGAGGATCAGGTCGACGCCGGCGGCCGACGCCAGTCGAGCCCCTGGTTCGTCGTAGGCGGTCACCATCACCAATGGAATAGCGCCATTTCGCCGTTTGCGCACCCGGATTGCCGGGGCGCTCAGGGTCATTCGCCGACCTCGTGACGCTCGATCGCGTTGGCGCGGCGGGCCGGTCGTCCACCGGCCGACCATTTGCGAACGAGGTGGTGGAACGAACATCCAACACAGACCTCAACCGCGTAACACTGGACCGGATCTTCGCGTCGCTCCAGCTTCAACAGTTCGGCGCGCGTCGTCGGGCACGTGCCGCCCGATGGCAACCTCGCGCCGAAGACGTACGTGACCTCGACGAGCTCGGCGTCACTGCAGACCGGACAGGTCTCGCCGGTCTTGCGTCCGAGGTTCTTCGCCGCGCGAAGCAGTTCGGGGTGCGCGTCGCACACGTCTTCGTAGCGAATGATGCCCGCGGCGACCTTGGCCAAAAGTGCGTGACGAACGAGCCCGAACTCGACCACCGCCCCATTCGCGGTACTCGTGCGGAATCGCTTATCCATTAGGGGTGACCTTACACACCTTTGTTTCATTGAGAAATGACACCACTGTACGTTCGATATATCGAAGTGATACTATATTTCGCGTGTTAGACATTGCCATCCTGGGTCTCCTCATGGACCGAGACCATCACGGTTACGAGATACGCACACAACTGCGCGACCGACTCGGTGTTTGGGCGAATGTTTCCTTCGGGTCGATCTATCCCGCGCTCGCTCGTTTGGAGCGCCAGGGCTGTGTCGAAGCAGTCCCGTCAGGTGACGGCCGCCTCAGTTCGCTCTCCACCGGCTCTCTTTCGGGTGAACGAGCGTCCTTGCGCTCACTTCGCACCACATCAGGCATCGGACGCCGTGGTCGCAAGGTCTATCGAATCACCGAGCGAGGTCGTCGTGACTTCGTGTCAATGCTGGCCGATCCGGCGACGTTGGACGACAGCAAGAACTTCTCGTTGCGCATGGCCCTCGCCCAGTACCTGACCCCGAACACTCGGGTCGGACTGCTCGAGCGTCGCCGTGGGGATCTCATCGCTCGCTTGGCCGAAGTCCGGGTCGGAGCGATCAACGAACAACTCGACCCCTACGCGCGTGGCGTCATGGAGCACGCGGCTCAAGGCGTCGAGCTGGACCTCGCGTGGATTGACGGCATGTTGTCCGCCGAACGAAGTAGCCAAGAGTCCTTCGCGCACGACGCGAAGTAGGAAAGGAGAGCCATGGAGAAGATTCGCGTGGCCATTGCGGGCGTCGGAAACTGCGCCAGTTCACTCATCCAGGGCGTTACCTATTACAAGGACGCCAATCCCGCCGACGACGTACCCGGTCTCATGCACGTGGTCCTCGGGGGCTATCACGTGAGTGACATCGAGTTCGTCGCCGCCTTTGACGTTGACGCTTCCAAGGTCGGCAGCGATCTCGGTAAGGCCATCGACGGCGGCCAGAACAACACCATCAAATTCGCCGACGTCCCGTCACTGGGCGTCACCGTCCAACGTGGACCGACCATGGACGGACTCAACAAGTACTACCACGCCGCCATCGAAGAATCGCCCGTCGACCCGGTCGACGTCACTCAGGTCCTTCGCGACTCGCGCGCCCAAGTCTTCGTGTCGTATTTGCCCGTCGGTTCCGAAGACGCCCAGCGCTTCTACGCCCAGTGTGCTTTGGATGCGGGCGTCGCCTTCGTGAACGCCATCCCGGTCTTCATTGCCTCGGACCCGGTGTGGGCCAAGAAATTCGCCGACGCCAACGTGCCGATCATCGGCGACGACATCAAGAGCCAGCTCGGGGCGACCATTATCCACCGCGTACTCGCCCGACTCTTCGAGGACCGCGGCCTGACGCTGGACCACACGTACCAGTTGAACGTCGGCGGCAACATGGACTTCAAGAACATGCTCGAGCGCGAACGCCTCGAGTCCAAGAAGATCTCCAAGACCCAAGCCGTCACTTCACAGCTCGAAATCTCCAACATGGACCCCGACGACGTGCACATCGGACCAAGTGACCACGTGCCGTGGTTACACGACCGCAAGTGGGCGTACATCCGCATGGAGGGTCGCAACTTCGGTGACGTGCCCCTCAACGTCGAACTCAAGCTCGAAGTGTGGGACTCGCCCAACTCCGCGGGAGTGATCATCGACGCAGTGCGCTGCGCGAAGGTTGCGCTGGACCGTGGCATCGGTGGCCCCATCATCGGCCCGTCGGCCTACTTCATGAAGTCACCGCCAATCCAGTTTCACGACGACGCGGCGCACAACATGGTCGAGGACTTCGCCGATCGAGGCGCGGAGAATCCGGTCTGGCCGTAGTCCGGGCGTATTAGGCGTAACGGGCTTATCGCAGTCGCACGACGTCCGATTCACCGGGCGACGTCACTCCCCTTCATTGATGACGGCGAGCGACGGGCTCAACCTCGCCGCCGTCGTTCCGGCGAGTGAATCGCCTATCTTTCCTGTTCGGCCCACCATTCGCGAAGTCGAACCGCAGCCTCTTGCGGGGTGATCTCGCCCTCGTCGAGCCGAATCTCCATGAGGAAGTCGAGGGCGCGTCCCACCGCCGGACTTGGTGGAATGTTCAACAGTTCCATGACCGCGACACCGTCGAGGGCTGGGCGCAGTCGTTCGAGGTCTTCGCGTTCGCGAAGATCCGCGATCCGGATCTCGAGCTCGTCCATGCGTTCGGCCAGCGACGCGGCCTTACGGGCGTTGCGCGTGGTGCAGTCACACCTCGTGAGTTCGTTCAGTTCATTGAGGAGCGGCCCGGCGTCGCGCACGTAGCGCCGCACGGCCTTGTCGGACCAACCCAGCTTGTAGGTGTGGAAGCGAAGGTGCAGCTCCACCAGTGCGGTGACGTCGTCGATGATCTCCTGGGAGTAGCGCAGCGCCGTCATGCGCTTGCGAGTCATCTTCGCGCCCACGACCTCGTGGAACCGGAAGGTCACACCCTCTTCGGTGATCGCTCGCGTCGCCGGTTTGCCAATGTCATGGAATAGCGCCGCGAGACGCAACACCAGATTCGGTGAGGTCTTGTCAACGACTGCCCACGTGTGGGCGAGGACGTCCTTGTGGCGATGGATCGGGTCTTGTTCGAGCTGCAGCTTGGGCAGCTCCGGAAAGAAGTGATCGGCGAGACCCGTGCGCACGATGAAGTCGAGACCGACTGACGGCGCCGAACTCATCAGCAGCAAGTCCAGTTCGCCTCGAATCCGTTCGGCCGACACCTTGGTCAAGCGATCGGCCATCTTGATGGTGGCCGCCTCAATCGAAGCGTCGATCGTGAGAGAGAACCGTGCGGCAAATCGTGCGGCCCGCAACATCCGAAGTGGGTCGTCGCTGAACAGGATCTCGGATTCGATTGGCGTGCGCAGCAACCGGTCGTGAAGGTCGTTGAAGCCGTCATAGAAATCGAAGAGGGTTTGCACGCCCGGCGTCGCCGCGTCCAGGGCGACGACGTCCAGGGCGAGGGCGTTAATGGTGAAGTCGCGTCGACTCAGGTCGCCCTCCAGCGAGTCGCCCCATTCGACCGCCGGTTTGCGCGAATGGTCGACGTACGCCTCCGAGCGAAACGTGGTGATCTCCACTTTGATGTCGTTGCCGCGAAGCACGCCGCCAATAGTCCCGTAGGCCCGACCCTGTTGCCACAGTGACGCGCACAGTGGTGTCATCAGTCGCACGATGTCATCGGGGCGCGCGTTCGTGGTGAAGTCAATCTCGAAATCGACGTCACGTTCTTCCCCGAGAATGGCGTCACGAACCGAGCCACCGACGGCGTAGAGAGAGAAGCCGGCGTCGGCGAACGCTCGGGCCAGCGGACTCGACAAATGAGCCAAATCATTGAGTCGGTCGTGGACTTGATCGAATGAAGTCACTGCGAACGAGGGTAGCGGGCGCCCGACTTCATAATCGTACGAAGGTAGATTGTAAAAGCATGTTCCACCGATTTTCAACCTGGTGGCGGGCACTCAGTGTCGTACTCCTCTGCCTCGCAACGATGGCGTGGCCCACGGCCGCGCGCGCTGGGACGACGCCATCGTTCACGCTGCTGCACCAAGACGCCGTCGCGAGGGTGACGACCAACGGCACGTCGCACTTCGCGCTGACTCTCTCCACCTCACCTCAGAGTGCTTCCTCGCGAGCCCGAGTGACGATCTACCCTCGTGTCATCGACCGCTCCCAGCTCGCGCCGATCGTCGCGGGCACCGGAACGACGCAAAAGGCACTCGGTACGACCAGCACTTTTGCTCTCAAGTGCGCCGCCAACGGCACGTACAAATTCACGGTCCGCCTTTATTCGAGAAGGCCGGGATCCCTGGGCCGTAGCTGTGCCCCCGCGCCGCGTCTTCACGTCCCCTGCCCGGCCTCGCGCTGCGACGGCGTGTACCCCATTCGCATTGAAGTCACGACCGACGGCGCGACGTCGACTCAGTGGTCGCTCCTCGCTATCCAGTCCACAACGGTCGAGCAACCACTTCGCGTCGGCCTCGTCGAGACGATGGACCCCTCGTCGTGGTTGCACGCGAAACGATCAATCGCGGTACTTCATCTTCTCGCGCACCACCCCTCATCAGCGATCACGTTGAGTGCCGACTACCGTACGCTCGACACCGTCGCGAGGTCAGGACTCGAGAACAACCTCTTTCACGCGGCCCTTCTCAAGGCTCTCGTGAGCCCTCTGCACGAAGCAGTCAACGCCCCTCCCGCGAACATCGACTTCGGTGGTCTGGCGGTGCACGGCTTCGGTGACGAAGTGCACCACCAACTCTCGCTCTCGGCCGACCTCTTGAAGAGCCTCACCGGTAGCGGCGTCGAGAGTGCGGTGTTGCTCAACGGCACGCCGTCGCTCCAGAGCCTGAGGGCGTTGAAGCGTGCCGGCGTGAGGGACGTCGTCCTACCCGAGGCCGATCTGACCGTCCCGCCCTCGACGACCCTCAATTGGGGTGCGCCGTTTCATGTCGCCGGAGTCGCTGGGCTTAGCGCGCTGAGCTCCGACGGCCCACTCTCGACACTGTTTACTGACACGTCGATTGGAGCGGGACGTCGCGCGGCACTCACGTTGGGAACGCTGGCGTTCTTGCACTTCGAGGCGCCCGACGCTGCAGCGACGCGAACGGTCGTGATCGTCGGACCGATATCGAGGGCGTCCGTGGCCTTCATGAAGGACGTCTTCAACGGCTTCGCGAGTAATCCCTTCATCACACTCGCCACGCTCACCACTTCATTCAGCCCCTCGCTCGTCGCCACCAATGGAGCGCCGGGCACCCGGTCCCTGGTCGACCCACTGGTGAGCACGCCGTGGTCGTCACACAACATCACGTCGCTGAGTGATCTGGTTGTCGAGGTGAACTCGTACGCCCCGGCTCTTCGATCCACCAACCTAGGCAATGACCTCACGGTCGCGATGGAGGCGTCGGAGATCACCGGAAACCAAAGTGCGCGACAGTCCGCCATCAACGCCGCCGCCAACGCGCTTCGGAGTCAGTTGAGCGACTTCTCGGTCGATCCGAGCACGATCACACTGGCCGGGTCCGGCTCATCGATTCCCATCACGTTGACCAATCACGCCTCGTACACGGTGATCGCCCACGTCCACCTCTTGACCGATCAGATCACGTTCCCCAAGGGCGATGTGGTGCCGGTGTCACTGGACGCACCGACGAAATCAGTGCGCATCGCGACGTCGGGCCACTCGGGCAGCAGCCTGACGTTGCAGGTCATCGTCACGACGCCAAATAATCGACTGGTGCTGGCGCGGGCGGCCATTCAGGTACGGATAGCGGGCACCTCGTTCGTCGGGTACCTCTTGACGATCGCGTCATTGCTCGTGCTCGCGTACTGGTGGCTGCGAACGTATCGCAAACGACCCAAGGGCCGTCACGCCCGATGAGTCCAGCTTCGACGCACAGCTCGCGCGTCGTCTCCATGGCGAGCGGCACGATGGTGTCGCGACTGACGGGTTTGCTCCGAGTCCTCGTCCTCGCGTGGGTGCTCGGCTTCACGCCAATCGCGGACTCCTTCAACCTCGCCAACACCGTGCCCAACATGCTCTTCGACCTGGTGCTCGGTGGCGTGGCGGGCGCCACCTTCATCCCCGTCTTCGTCGAGCGACTCGCCCTCGACGGCGAACGACGCGCGTGGAAGTCGATCTCGAGCGTTGTCACCGGCGCACTCATCGTCCTCGCGGCCGCGTCGTTGATCGCGTGGTTCTGCGCCCCGTGGATCATCGATGGCTTCACGGCATTTCGACACTCGACCACCACGGAGTCGATCGCGGTCCTGAATCAACAACGAGCCGTCGCAACCGATCTGCTTCGTTGGTTCGTTCCGCAGATCTTCTTCTACGGCGTCATCGGCATCGCGACGTCGCTGCTCAACATCCGTCATCGCTTCGGCGTTGCGGCGTGGGTCCCCCTCGCCAACAACATTGTGTGCATCGGCGTCCTCATCTGGTTCCACCTCGTCGACCCGACACCGATGCTCGCCACCTTGAGTGGTTCGCGTGATCTCATGTGGCTGGGACTCGGTACGACGCTCGGCGTCGCGGTGCAATTCCTCTGTCTGATTCCCTCACTCTTGCGCAGTGACCTCTGGCGACTCTCGTTCCGATTCAATCTGAAGGACCCCGCGCTGCGAGCCGTGAGCCGCCTCGGCAGTTGGACGTTGCTGGTCGTCCTCCTCAACCAGCTCTCGCTCTTCGTCGTGCTGGCCTTCGCCTTCGGCATCGGCGGCGACGGGCCGGTGAGCGCCTACACCTACGGCTGGTCGTTCATGCAGATGCCCTACGCCGTTGTGGTCGTCTCGGTACTCGGCGTACTCACTCCGCAACTGGCCGGCCTGTCGACCGCGGCGAACCTCGAGGGTCTGAGCGAACGACTCCGCTTCGGACTTCGACAGTCGCTGGTCATCATCATCCCGTGCACGCTCGTGCTCTTGGTACTCGCGCAACCGATCGTCGCGATACTGCTGAAGCACCTGAACGCGACCCGCGATTGGGACGTGGGGACCGTGCTCGCCGTGCTCGCCGCCGGCCTGCCCGGTTTCACGATCTTTCAACTCTGCGTGCGCGGTCTGCAATCGATGCAGCGCGCTCGCGAGGTCTTCTACCTTTACGCGTTGCAGAATGTCCTCACCATTTTGTTGTGCGTCGCCATCGGACGTCACTCGCTGGCCGGATTGACCGCGAGCGTATCCATTGCCTACAGCGCCGCGGCCGTCGTGGCCCTGGCCGCGCTCGCTCGTCACGGTGTCACGATCGCTCCGGTCATATGGTCGCGGCACGTGCGCCGAAGTCTCGGGGCGTCACTGGCGGCCGCACTGGTGATGGCCCTGGCCTACTCCGCGCCCACCTGGAACCGCGGCGTCGGCCTGGTAGCGCGCTTCTCGCTCGCGGTCGTGGCCGGACTCGGCGCCTACGCCCTCGTCGTCGTTCTCCTCCAGCACCGGGTCGCGCGCGTCGGAACGAAAGATGCAAGGCTGAACTAGTTCAGAGGGGGGCCATGGCTCGGATTCGCGTAGTAACCGACAGCGCGTGTGACATTCCAGAAGAGATCGCGCGTCGTCTCGATATTGACATCGTCTCACTCACGATCCGCTTCGGCGACGAAGAGTTCACCGATCGAGTCGATCTCTCACCCGAAGCGTTCTGGGCGAAGTGCAAGGCAAGCAAGACCCTTCCCGAAACGGCGGCGCCGGCGCCGGGTGCGTTCAAGGCCGCCTACGAAAGGGCCG
>CALGFJ010000328.1 GCA_937881055.1 uncultured Acidimicrobiaceae bacterium
GAGACTTCGTCGCCGGGTCGGCGAAGGGTTCCCACACTTCCACCGAGGTATTCAGGTACCTCACGTTATGATCTCGACACCAATCGAGCAGGTCTCCGAGACCAATATTCCAAGCCAAGTCGATGAGCAGATCGCCATCGCCCAGGTTCTCGGAGAGAGTCTCACCGAGGTTTCGGGACGTGATCTCGAGTTGTCGATAGTGGACGCCCCGCAGAATCGAAGCGGCGATTTTCTCTCGATTGTCTCGACTTTCAATTACCGTCACCGAAGATGGCTCGAAATCGAAGTGCTCCAGTAGGAGTGGCAGCAAACATTGCAAGACGGACCCGCATCCAAGAATCACAATTCGACCCGGTATTTTGAAATCAGCCAATTGGAACTCTTTCGATGAGATCGTACGATTTCAGTGAATCGCTCAGTCCGTCATCCTAACGATGTCGTCGGACGGTATCTATCGAGCTACCGAAGCGTGTACCCGTATAAATTGGCAATTCGCCGACTTCTTCTAGTTGAGACCAAGTACCAATTCCAACGCGTCATCGACCGCCCACAGTGCGCCGCCCTGAAGGGTCATGACTCTCTCGCCGAGGCGGCTGACATCGAGTGCGGAAAGTTGTTCTACCAGAACTTTCGTTCGAGTACCCAGAATCTCAATAATGGGTCGCACAGTGGCTTCGCGCGCCGCAGTTGACGTCGGGGCAACCAACACCACCGAACGAGGTAACAAGGCGTCCGATTGAACGATGATGCCAAATCGGCGTCCGTGCTGTTCGCTCCCCACGCCCTTGGGTAATCGAAGCTCAACGACGTCACCCCTCCGCACGTAGCAACTCCATGAACTCAGCAACTTCCAACATTTCTCGTCGGTCGTCTTCGTCTGCCTCAAGCGCGGCCATCTCTTGGCGAAGTGCATCGCGCCTTCGCACCTGTTGGGCACTCTTCACAAGCGCAGCTCTAATTGCTTCGGAGCGCGAAAGGCCAGATGCCTCAAGTTGGGCAAGCGCCCTCTGCGCTTCATCATCGAGTCGAACTGAAATAGCGATCATCATAGGTTCACTGTATCACAATTTGTCATACATATTCAATCCCTCCGCCACACCAACGTTCGATGGATCTCAGGGTTCTACGACAAATCTGTAGACGTTTGTCTCGCGGAGTTCAAACCCAAGCCGCGCATAGAGTCGATTGGCCGCCTCGCGCGTCGGCCTGGTTGTGAGGTCGATTGATCGTACGTGACGACGTCGTGACTCTTCGATCGCCGCAGTCGTCAACGCTTCACCCACGCCCTGTCCCCGCGCCGATCCGTCAACGACCACGTCTTCGATCCACGCTCGCAGACCGGTGGGAATCGGAAAGACCACCAGCGTCAACGACCCGACGATGCGCCCCTCGTCGCGGGCAATGAAGACAATCGTCGCTGGCGAAGCGACAAGTGCCTCCACGTCAGCATTGGTGAGTGATGTCGCACTCGTGGAGAGTTGCGGCAAGAGGTGATTCAGACCCGCCACCAACTCATCGGTCACCTCGTTCGCAATCTCGACGCGCACGCTCATTGGTCCCCTCTCCACACCGGCCGACGAAGATCGTCGTAGAAGACGTCGCGATGCTCGCCGTCAATCGCCGCAAAGATCGGACCGGCCCACCGTTCCGCGCCAATGATTGGCGTCGGCAAGTTGTCGCGAGTGAACCAGCCGGCGTCCGTGCATTCGAGCGGGTGGATCTTCATCTCTCCTCCGACGGCGCGACAGAAGAACAAGAGCGAATACAACGGAATCCGTGAAGAACCGAGTCGCATCCCGTCGAGCACACCAATGAGCCGCACGAGCTCGACTTCGATGCCGGTCTCTTCCAGAACTTCTTTCACCACGACTTCCGGGGCCGAGTAGCCGACGTCGCACCAGCCCGTCGGATACAGCCAGACTCCCGAGTCGGCGCGCTGGATGAGGAGCAGTTCACCGTGGTCGTTCGTGACCGCCGCACCGACGGCGACTTTAGGCGTCTGATAGCCCGCGACGCCTTTCCCGACTTCCTTCATCCATTCCGCGACGTAGCCGTCGGCGTCGAGAACGTCGTCCAGGCCCGCTTCGGCGGCGGACTTGATGTCACCAGCGATCTTCAGTATCTCTTCGAAACGTTCTCGCTCGTACTGGCTTTCGGTGAAGCCCAGACCCGTTCGTGCGACGCCGGCCAATGACTCGGCCCAGCGCAGGAGTGTCTTCTCGGGAACCGGATCCACCATCACGACGCTACCAACGCGTCCTACGCCAACGTGGCGTCAAGCACCTCGTCGAGCGTGCCCACGAGTCCCGTG
>CALGFJ010000329.1 GCA_937881055.1 uncultured Acidimicrobiaceae bacterium
GCCCAAGTAGCGATCGGCCTCTTGCGCCAGCAACTTCGTCCCGGCGATCTCATCCACGGGATAGTGCTCGAAGGAGGTTCGGCGGCGAACATCATCCCGAGTCGTGCAGCGGGACGATTCATGGCGCGCGCGCTCACGAGCGAACGACTGGCCGAGTTGCGAGTCCGGATCAACGCGTGCTTCGAAGCCGGAGCGCTCGCGACCGGCGCGTCCCTGCGCATCGAAGAGATCGGGAGTGCGTTTTCTCACATGGAATCCGACCCTGACATCTTGTCGCACTACCGCAGCGCGGCTGAGGCACTCGGCCGGAGCTTCGAACTCGATGACGAAGGTGTCGATCGTCCGGCCCTCTCCACCGACATGGCCAACGTGTCACTGGTCGTCCCCTCAATCCATCCCCTGCTCATGATTCCCACGAACGGCGCCGTGAACCACCAGCCCGAGTTCACGGCGGCGTGTATTACACCCGAGGCCGATCGGGCGATCCTCACGGGAGCGATTGCCCTCGCCCACACGGCGATCGATGTCGCGAACGACGAGAAGCTACGTGCCCGACTGATGGCCCGCGCGTGATGCTCGAACACGCCATCTTGGCGGTCACGCCCGGACGCGAAGAGGAATTCGAGTCGTCGGCGCGCGAAGCGCTCCCGATCCTCGATTCCGCCGCGGGCTGTTCGGGCGGTGAGATCCGACGACAGGAAGAAGACGGCTCGATTTACCTCCTCCTCATCCGCTGGTCGTCCATCGAAGCGCATATGGCGTGGCGCGACACCGAGGATTTTCAACGGTGGCGTGAGCTGACGCACTCCTTCTACCTCGAAAGGCCAGCGGTCACGCACTTTCACGATCCGTTGATTCCCTAGCCTGACTTCAGACAATGATTACGCCGTCAACGTCACGACGACGTTGATTACGCGTGCCACAGGTCGTCACCGTAAGCGAGGACCAGACCGTTCACTGCGTAGATGACGACTTCGAACTCGTGGTCACCCGCTTGATATCGCCCACCGTCGCGTCACTAGTTCGGTGTGTAGATTCCGAATTCGGTGCGCAACACGTCGGCGACTTCACCGAGGGTCGCCATTCTCGACAGTGCCGTCTTCATCGGATAAAGCAGGTTGTGCGTACCACGGGCGGCGCTACCGAGGTCCTCGAGCGCGGCCCGTACGCCGTCGTTGTCGCGAGTTCTCTTGAGTGCCTTCACCCGAGCGATCTGTGCCTCTTGTTGGGCTTCGTCGATCGGGAAGACCTCGGCCCTGGTGGCGTCGGTCTCTTCGAAGCGGTTGACGCCGACGACGATCTTCTCACCGCGATCGACACGACGGGCGAATTCGTAGGCGGCCGATTCGATCTCGTCCTGCATGAAGTGCGATTCGATGGCGGCGA
>CALGFJ010000330.1 GCA_937881055.1 uncultured Acidimicrobiaceae bacterium
GCGAGACCGACGGCGTAGCCGGACTGGATGAGCACGAGCAACAAGGTCGCCTTCGACTCACTGATGCGAAAGTCCTTGGTCACCTGATGGAGCAGCGGTTGCAGGTAGTACAGGTTGGCGACGATGACGCCGATCGCGATCGACATCAAGGTGATCAGCGTGCCCGAAAGTGGTTGCAGCTCTCCGGTTTCGTTCGTCGTGGCCCCACTCACACCGCGAGGTTACTGGTGGCGGATTAGTTGGCTGGCGTACGAGGTATGGAATACGTGACTTGCGCCTTGGCGACCAACTCGGTTTCGCCACGTGAGAACAAGTCGACGTCGACGACGGCGAGTCGACTCCCGAGTTTCAGCATCCGTGTCCTCGCCATCAGATCCGTGAGCGTGGGTTTGCGCAAGAAGTCGATGTGCAGGCTCGTGGTGACGGCGAGCACGACGGGGCCGATCTGGGACATGATCGCGACCCAGGCTGAAGTGTCGGCGAGCGACATCATCACCGGTCCGGAGAGCGTGCCGCCCGGTCGTCCGTGACGATCGGTGACGGCGTAACTCACAATCACCGAATCGTCGGTGACCTGTTCAACGTGCGGGACGTCCGCGTCGGGAAAGGCGTTCGAGAGTATGGCTTGAAGTTCGTCCGCGCCCAGTTTTGGCATTGTGACTTAAGCGATCTTGCGGAATTGGTTCACCGCCAATGGTGCGAGTACGGCGATGAGTCCGAAGGACCAGAGCAACGAAACCCATATCGAGTTGCCGGCCGGCGTGCCGGTCATCAGTGCTCGAACAGCGTTGGTCGTCTCGCTGACCGGCTGATTGTTCGCGAATCCCCGGAGCCACGGTGGAAGTTTGAAGAGCGGGATGAAGATCGTCGACGCGAACGTGAGGGGGAAGATGAGCGGAAACGTCATCGCTTGGGCGGTTTCTGAGTTCGGTGCGGCCAAGCCGACGAAGGCGAATCCCCACGAGAGGCAGTACGCGAAGAGCAGCATCATCAGGCAGGCGGCGATGTAGTCGAAGAATCCTCCGTGCGGACGAAATCCGACCAAGTATCCAACACCCGTGATGATGATGAGCACGATGACGTTGCGCGCCGAATCGGCAAGTGTTCGACCGGCGAGTACCGCCATTCGGGCCATCGGCAACGCCTTGAATCGTTCGATGAGACCACGTTGTAAGTCTTCGGCCAGGCCGATTGCGGTACCCACGGCCCCGAAGATCGTGGTCTGAACCAGAATTCCCGGAATGAGGAAGTTCACGTAGTTACCTCCCGTGAACGTACCCAGCGCGCTGAATATGTATCGGAACAACAGCACGAACATCACGGGCTGAATCACCATGAACACGAGTTGCGTGGGAACACGAATGAGTGCCAACAGATTGCGGCGGGCCAATGTCACGACGTCGCGTGCGGCGAAGCGAAGGGCGCTGTGATGAGGTGTCGCCACCGACGTTTCGAGTGGCGTCGTGGTCATACCTGAGCCTTTCGACGTGCGCGCCGCGACATTTTCTCTTCAATGACCTGGACTTCGTCCTCGGCTTTGTGGCCGGTGAGGTTCAAGAAGACATCGTCCAGACTTGGTTCTCGGAGTTGGAGTCCGGCGATCGCAATGCCGGCGCCGTCGATTCGACGCAGGGCCTCGGCAGCCGACGCGGGGCCTTTATCGACCGTCAACTCAATCACGGTGCCGTCGAGGTTGGCGGGCTGGGGCGAGATGTGGGAGATCAACCCGAGGGCGCGTTGCGCGTCGCCGGTGGTCGAAAAGGTCAATACCAAGACGGTATTCCCGAGTGAACTCTTCAATTGGGACGACGTTCCCTCAGCGATGATCTTGCCGTGATCGAGTACGACCAACTGTTTGCAAAGACGATCGGCCTCTTCGAGGTACTGCGTCGTCAGAAGAACGGTCGTCCCCCTTTCGACGAGACCTTCGATGATGGCCCAGAGGTCTTGACGACTCTGCGGATCGAGGCCCGTGGTCGGTTCGTCGAGGAAGAGAATCGGGGGATTGGCCACGAGAGCGGCCGCGAGGTCGAGGCGACGTCGCATGCCGCCGGAATAGGTCGTCGTCAACTTGTTCGCGAACTCCGCCAGTCCGAATTCGACGAGGAGTTCGCGTGAACGTGCCACGGCGTCGGCCTTCTCCATGTGATTGAGGAAGCCGACCATGCGGAGGTTCTCGAAGCCCGTGAGGTTCTCGTCGACGGCGGCGAACTGTCCCGCGAGTCCGATCACACGCCGGACATGACCGGGATGTTTGACGACGTCG
>CALGFJ010000331.1 GCA_937881055.1 uncultured Acidimicrobiaceae bacterium
TCGTAGACCGCGACGTTCTCCATCAGGTTCTGCTCGTACTGCTGTGACGCCGGGTTGAGATATGGATTGCGGAGGACAATCGTCTTCAACAGTTCGAGTTGATCGCGCGGCGTCGTGTCAACCAATCCCCAGTCCCAGTTGGGGATCGTCTGCGTGAAGTGGATGTCGTCGTTGAACGTGGTGATCGCGGGCAACTGACCGATCGTCACCCACAACGACTGGGCCGACTTGTTGTCCGACGCCTCGATCATCCTCGTGGCGAGCCTCTGTTCTTTCGCCGTGAGCGCGCGATGTTCGTTCTGGCTCTCCCAAAGCAGGACCGCGAGGATGTCGATCTTCACCATGCTCGCGGTCACCTCGCGGATCCCCGGCCGGTAGATATACGTCTGGTGCGTCGTCACGTCGTAGAGGGCCGCGGTGACGTTGTCGGTCCTCGTCGCGAGAAACGTCGCGAGCGACGGACTATGGAAGGGATCCTCGATTCGCGTGGACGCGGGAACGCTCGATGTCGTCGTCGAGGTCGATAATGACGTCGTGGTTTCTCCGACGACCGTTGTGGACGAGCGAGGCAGCTCGGCGCTGTAGGAGTCATGACTGGTCTCGATCGCGAAACCGGCGGCCGACGCGAGAATGATCGCGGTCGCGGCGAACCTCGTGAGCGCTACGCGGGCGATGGTCCTACGTCCCGAACGCAGTTGCCGATGTGAATCATGTTGACCATTTCCAATGGCGGGCGATGGTCCGTCACTTCATCGAGATGCCGAAATGCCCCCCGTCATTCGATGTGAGCAGTTTGGCACTGCCGAACAGCGGTTGCACGGAATGGCGTTCAGCGGAACTTCGAGGCCCGGCGCAGGGCGATGAGACAAATAAGTGCCTCGATGACACCGAAGGTCCAGGCGCCTCTCGCGAAGCCGTACGCGCTCGCGAGCGCGCACGCGAGCGCGAAGGGCAGGATGAATCGTCGGCCGCGCGAATCCAGGGCGTACGTCAGCACTATGAAGCTCAGTGCGATCCCACCGTAGAAGGTGACGGCGTTCATGGGGTCGCGGTCAGGGGAGGCGTTCGCGCATGAAGAAGCGGCGCTCGTAGCCCCACGTGCCGAGAAGGAAGAGCGCGGCGAGCAACGCGAGCAGAACCGCGTACTTCTCGTGCGGCGGCACGAAACTGAAGGTGACCGTGGATGTGTCGACGGGGACCTGGATGCTTTGGTACACCCCGTCCAGAGTCTTGATCGGGACAGATTTACCGTTCACGTAGGCTTTCCAGCCGGCCATCGAGAGTTCGGTTCGAATGAGCGTCGTGGCGCCGCTCGGGCAGTTCACCCACGCGCGGTCCGGGTTCTTGATCTCGACCTTGCACGACAAGGACTTGGTGGAGATCAACGGCCTCGGATTGGGCAATACGTAGATGTCGGCGAATGTGTCGCTGTATATCTGAACCGCGCCGAGTTTCGTCAACGCCGGCAAAATGACGAGCGCCTTGGGCATCACCAGGTACTTGACCGAGGCGTCTTCATAGTTCTGGAAGTGAGTGACGAGTTCATTTTCCTGGGCGATCATGCCGGTCATGCCGGCGTGGATCACCAATTGATTCGACGGGGTGAGTCCGGGGTAGAGCTGGGTCTCAATCAGCTTGGAGAACTTCTCGGGGAAGGGCAGGTCGATCGCGTTGAGTTCATTCAGTCCGAACTGCGAGCCCCAGTTGGGTGTGATCACCGCGAAGTCGAGGAATCGGTAGTTGCCCTCGTGCTTGCGCAAGAAGGTGATCGGTCCCTGGTCGACGTGGACGTACTTGGCCGATTCACCGCCCGGTACGCCGAACATCAACAGCGACTCACCGACCAAGACCAACGCCACGAGCAGTGGCACGATCCGGTACCTCGTGAGTAGTCCGAGTACGAGCAGCGCGACGATCGCGATGAACGGGATGGCGTCGAGAAAGGCGAAGATGATCCGCGCGCGATGAGAATAGACGACGCCCTTGTTCAGCGAGCTCGCCGCCAAGACGATCCAGACGAGACCGAGCAACATGACCGAGGTCGTCACCGTGAAGAGTCGCTTCGCCTTGGCGCTCTCGGCCAGGTCCATCAGTCCGAATGCCGCGAGAATGATGAAGGACAACTCGCAACTGGACATGATGTAGCGGCCGAAGGACACGTTCTCGATGAGCGGGATAAGGTTCCAGACCTTGCGCAGTTCCAGGAAGTTGAACGCGCCACAGAGTCCGATGACGGTCCACGCGGCGAGGTAGATCCGCAGCGCTCGAAGACGCTTGCCGAAGAGTCCCAAC
Organism: uncultured Acidimicrobiaceae bacterium; assembly: GCA_937881055.1. Classification (GTDB taxonomy): domain Bacteria; phylum Actinomycetota; class Acidimicrobiia; order Acidimicrobiales; family RAAP-2; genus RAAP-2. Next base: position 2,293 of record CALGFJ010000331.1, read on the forward strand.
AGCGCCAACGCCCCGACGCTCGCGGTGAAGTACCCACCGATCCCGCCCCAGACGCTCGCGACGTTGAGGTTCGTGAAGAGCGTCCCGTGGACGTAGGGATCGAAGAACATCTGCACGGCGTGAATCGAGATGTGCGCGGTGCCGTCGATCGCGGCGGTGTGGTGACCGAGATTGGCGACCTTGGAGAAGTCCGCGAAGGGAACGAGGATCGGTAAGGAGAGCAAAATCCCGATGCCGCCGGCGATGCCGAGGCGACCGATGGCGCGGGCTCTCGAGTCGCGCGGCAACGAGAAGAGGCGCACGGCGGCCCAACCCAATGCGAAGAGCCCGTTGAAGTAGGCGACCTCGGGGAAACCGGCGTAGAACGCCAACGCGACCGCGATCGCCGCCACGTACCAGCCCCGATTGTTCTTGGTCTGGGTGGAGTCGTAGATCATCTCGATGCCGAGCAGCAGGAGGGGTAAGAAGGCCACGGGATTCAAGACGGCGTTGCCAACCCAAGCGAACGTGCCGTTCAGCGCGAATAAGGCACCGGCGCACGTGGCGAAGATGATCGGCAGGCCGAGTCGCTTGGCCAGGAAATACGTCGAGAAGCCCGCGATCAGTTCGAGGCTGATGTGGAACCAGAGCAGTCCGGCGGGCAGCGCGAACCACAAGGTGAGTGGGAAGAGGGCCGCCGACTGCATCTCTCCGGCGAGTGGCTGTCCGAGGCCCTCGAAGTAGTTCCACCACGGCAAATGTCCGTGCAAGAGGTCCATGGCGGCCAGGTGCCCGAAGGGTTGGGTGATGAAGCCGACGTTCGGGTCGATCATCGGACGTCCGCACGTGATGTGACAGACGATCGTCGAGATGTTGGCGGTCCACCAGATGGGGTTGATGTTGGACTCGCCGACCAAATACAGGCCGTTGCCGATCAGCACGGCCAGAAGGATCAGCACTAATGGGGTGGTGGACCGGGGGAGACGTCGGTAGGAGGTGAGGAACCGGTTCCGCGCAGTCGTCACGACTTCAGGCTACAAGAGTGGTCGAATCGAAACCGCTGGTGTCAGCGCGGCAGATAGAACATCGTCTCGCCGAGCAAGAGCAACGCCTCGGGGAAGAACGGGTCCTTGAAAGTGCCGAAGATGTCCCAGCGCCGGATGAATCGATTGCGGTCCTCGAGGGGATCGAGGGTGCCGCGCGACGAACTGACGTGGTGGATGAACTGCACGTCCGGGGTGTAGAGGACGAAGCGAGTGTCGCTCTGGGCGCGAAGGCACAGGTCGATGTCGTTCATCGTCACGGCCAGGCGCTCGTCCATGCCACCGAGTGAGTTCCAGAAATCGCGCTTCACCATCTGCACCGCACCGGTCACCGCGGCGACGTCGCGCGTCGAGCGCGAGAACTGATCGAGGTGCGGGTAGTTGGAGTCCGTTCGCAGGTGTTGGGGATAGGGCGAGATGACGATGCTCTCGTGTTCGCGGTGCCCGTACTGGTCCAAGAGGCACGCGCCCACGATGCCGACGTCGTCCAACGCCGCGAGCGACACCATTCGTTCCAGCCAGTCGGGCGTCATCAGGATCGTGTCGTTGTTGAGGGTCACGACGTACTCGGCCCGGGAGTGCTCGACCCCGCGATTGACGATCTTGGCGTAGTTGAACGGTCCCGGACAGGGCACGACCAGATATTTCGAATTCGCGAAGTATTCCAGCGATTCGGGTTCGATCGAGTCATTGTCGAGAAGGATGACGTTCCAGTTCTCATACGTGGTCTTGTTCTCGAGCGCCTCGATGCAGTTGCGCACGAGATCGATGCGGTCCCGCGTCGGGATGATGACGTCGATCGACGGTTGCGGCGTCGGCACGTCGATCGTCCAGTGCACGAGACCCGGCAACCGACCCGGTTCCACGCTGCCGCGCCAGCCGCGACGCGAAAGCGCTCGCTCGATCGCTCGACACGTGTCGTTGTCGATGTGTTCGCGCTCGAAGGCGACGTCCGGACGCGCCGCGGGCAACACCAGGTTGACGTGGCGAAAGACCGCGTCGGCTTCGTTCAGCCGAAGGTAGGCGTCGTGTTCGAACGCCCACCCCGCGTCACGACTGAACCCCCCGATGCGACGAAGCGTCGCCACGCGCAAGAGAGCCGGTCGGCCGACGAGGTTGTAGCTGAGCAAGGTGTGGGGCGGCACGGAGGGAAACTTGAAGAGTGGCGCGAAGACGTTCGGGCCGGTCTCGTCGGCGAAGAGGACGTCGGCGTGGTCCACGTGGTTGATGAGCGCCAGCAGCGTCGTCGCGCGATCCTCGTGGCTCGTCGTGACGTCGCACACGAACATCCACGTGGTCGTCGCGGACCCGAGAGCGGCGTTGGCCGCGTCGATGGCGAAGGTAGCCGGCAGGCTTTCGTCGACCTCGACGGTCGTGACGTCGTCGGTCGATATTTCGAAGGAGGCGAGATTGATGAATCGAATCGATGTCTTTGGTGAGTAGTTGTAGGGGAAAATATTCGATTCAGAAGTTCTTAGCGGAGCGTTGGCGAAGTGGGCGGTGGCCTTGACCCGTTCGGTGTCATGGCCCGACGATCGCAGTCGTCGGAAAAACTGGAGAAGCGGACGGCCGAACCGACGGGCCACGCGGTAGCGGCGCGTGTCTTCGCCCAGCAATTCACCCAGGACGCGCTGCCACCATTTCCCGGACATGCGCCGCATGTCGCCGTGAAACGCAGCCCAGCGTCGCTTCATCTCGTGATCGGTGACGATCGGTTGATCGGACTCGCCTTCGAGGTCGAATCGTTGAAAGACTGGCACTCACTTGCTTTCGCTCGGGGACGTCGATCATCAGAACCTCGACTGCTCCGAATTTACCGTCCCTGGGGACGACCGGCCGGAGCACGCGGCGCGGAGTGTTCGGCACCGCCGAAAACGCTGTGTGGCGACTCGTGGCTCGAAACCGACGGCATGTTAGTTTCGGTACTCAATTGATTCGAAGGTGTGATCTCACGAGAAAGAGGTAGGGATGACTGACGTCGTGAAACAAAGTGAGGACGCCTCATCCCCGAATCGATTGAACGCGGGGGTCCTCGGACTTTTCGATTCAGTGATCATGGGGATCGCCGGTTCGGCGCCGGCCTATTCGATCGGTGCGACGACCGGGGCGCTCTTCATCACCGTCGCCTACGGCGGACCGGCCGCGTTGTTGTACTGCGGATTCTTCATGTTCGGCATCGTGTGGGCCTTCAGCTACCTCAGTCGAGATGACTCGCACGCGGGCGCCGCGTACTCGTGGGTTCGCCGCGCCATTCACCCGATCCTCGGATACCTGTCCGGCTGGGCCCTGATCGTGTCCGCGCTCCTCTTCATGGTCATCGCCACGTTCCCGGCCGGATCGAGCGTTCTTCGGCTGTTTTCCAGCACCCTGTATGAAAAGACAGATTTGGTGACGATTCTCGGCGCCGTGTTCTTCTTCGCCATGGTGGCGGCGGTGGCCCTGGGAGTGACGGTGACGGTGAAGGTACAGATCATCATGTCAACGATCGAGGTGTTCCTCCTGGTGTTATTCGCCGGTTTGGCGCTGTTTCATGCCCACCACGTGACCGCGTTCTCGTGGCACTGGTTCTCGCCATCGATCTTCACCGGTCACCACTCCGAAAGCTTCATCGGCGGCGCGTTGATCGCGGCCTTCTACTACTGGGGTTGGGACGTCACGGCCAATTTGAATGAAGAGACGAAGGACGCGAAGAATACGTCCGGTATGGGCGGCTTGCTCGGAACGTTCGTCGTGTTCTTGCTCTTCGAAGTGTTCACGGTCGCGTCGAACATGACATTGAAGCCGGGGACGCTCGCTAATTCGAGCAACGTCGCCGACTTCATGTACAACCTCGGCCAAGCGGTGTGGCACGGACTGGGCGGGAAACTGCTCATCGTGGCCCTACTACTCTCCACTATCGCCACCCTTGAAACGACGCTCATCCAGGTGACGAGGACACTGTTCACGATGGGCCGTGACAAGACGTTGCCCAAGGTCCTGGGGACCACGCACCCTACCCGCAAGACGCCTTTCGTGGCGACCATGGTCGTCACGGTCTTGTCACTCGGCCTGTTCATCGCGAGCCAGAGCATCGGCTCCGTGGGCAATATCTTGACCGACGGCTACAACGCGATAGCGATTCAGATTTGCATCTACTACGCTCTCGCCGGCTACTCGGTGGTGATCCTCTATCGTCGACAACTTTTCAATTCGGTGAACAACTTCATCTTCATCGGACTTTGGCCGCTGGCGGGAGCGGTATTCATGACCGTCCTCTTCGTCAAGTCGATTCCGGCCCTGAACAATGTCGAACTGCTCGTCGGTCTCGGTTCAATGGCTCTGGGCCTGATTCCCATGGCGTGGTACTGGTACAAGGGTGCGCCCTATTTCAAGATGCCCGAGAAGTTGAGCCGTCATGCTCAGCTGCTCGAACTCAAGCAGATGGAAGAGCTTCTGTAGTCCTCGGTTGTTTGCTCGAGCGAAAGATGTTGACTATTCGGTGGCCGGACGGCGCCAGAGGTCGATGCCGCTCTCAACCGCGAACTCGTCGATGCGCGTCAACTCCTCGTCGCTGAACTCCAGGTTGTCGAGTGCGTCGAGGTTCTCGTCGAGCTGCTCGACGCTGCTCGCACCCAGCAGCACCGAAGTGATGATCGGGTTTCGGAGTGCCCAGGCGATGGCCATCTGGGCCATGCGCTGTCCGCGCTCGTGGGAGATCTTGGCGAGCCCGCTCACGCGCGTGAGGTTCTCCTCGTTCAACATTTTTTCAGCCAGCGATGAGTCGTCCTTCGCGGCGCGAGAGTCACTCGCGACTCCGTCGACGTACTTATCGGTGAGGAGTCCCTGCCCGAGAGGGGAGAACGCGATGCAGCCCACACCCTGTTCGTCGAGGACGTCGAGGA
>CALGFJ010000332.1 GCA_937881055.1 uncultured Acidimicrobiaceae bacterium
GCTGGCCGCGGCACTGATCGCGAAGCCCAGGATAATAACTGTTTGGGCTGAGACTTGGCGAAGGGCGCTCATTGACCCACACTACAAAAGACCCCGACGATGCAGGCTGCGTACGATCTCCGGCGACGACTATCCGTTGAGGACACGGATGAGCTGTTCGCGCGAGATCGCACCTACTCGAAGCACTTGGTACGGCGTCACCGAAAGGTCGACGACACTGGACACGTCGCCCGATCTCTCTCCGCCGTCGATGGCGCCGCTCAACTCCTCACGCGAGGCGAATCGCTGGAGGACCTCATAGGCGCTGTAGCACGGCTTCTCGCCGTGCTCATTGGCGCTGGTCACGGCGAAGGGCCCGAGTACCGCCATCATGCGACGCAGGTCGTCGTCATCGGGAATCCGAAATCCGGCGGTATCACGCTCGCCACCCAACATCGCCGCCAACTCGTGCGCGACGGGGATGATAATCGTGAGGGCACCGGGCCAGAAAGAGTCCGCCAGGCGTTGGGCCGCCTCGGGCCACTCCACGCCGAGGAACCGGATCTGCTCTACCGAGTCGACCAACACGGGGATGGGAACGAAGGTTGGCCGATGTTTCATCGTGAACAACGTGGCGACGGCGGCTGGTTGACCCAACTCGGCGGCCAATCCGTAGACCGTGTCCGTCGGTACCGCGACGATCCCCCCGCCGTCCAGCGCGGCGATCGCCGCTTCGACGTTCATCAGCTTCGCCATCAGCGCCTCGCCACCAAGAAACGAGGATTGCCGAACATGTCGTCGAGGTCCTGGGCGTCAGCGAACATTGCGTCGTGTGTCGCTCGGAGGACGGCCGGACGATGCATGTTTCCATGTTCACATATCAGCAAGCCGTTCGCCACTAGCCACGGGCAAGATTGTCCGATGATCACTTCGAGGTCGAAGAACCCCTCGACTTGCGCGGAATCCCTGGCGACCAGCGCGGCGAACGGTTCGTAGCCGAGGACGGGGTCGAGCGTCGCGAACTCCGCCGCGCCCACGTACGGCGGGTTGGCGACGATCAGGTCGACTCGACCGAGCAGTGACCGATCCAGGTCGTCGAACCAAGACGAGAGGACCGTCGTCACCCTGTCGAGACCGTGCTTAGTCGCATTGGCCCGCGTGACGTCGAGCGCGTCGCTCGACGCGTCGAGCGCGACGAGCGACGCGTGAACGCCTAGTTGACGTAGTTCGAAGAGCAGCGCGAGACCGATCGCGCCCGAACCGCAACCGAGGTCCACGATCAGGGGCTTTCGCACGTTTCGTTTCATGAGTTCATCGAAG
>CALGFJ010000333.1 GCA_937881055.1 uncultured Acidimicrobiaceae bacterium
CGAAGTTCATCGATGGCGAACCGATGAAGCCCGCGACGAACTGGTTCGCCGGCCGTTCGTAGAGCTCTCGCGGTGAACCTACCTGTTCGAGCTTGCCCAAGTTGATGACGGCAATTCGATCGGCCATCGTCATTGCCTCGACTTGGTCGTGGGTCACGTAGATCATCGTCGCGCCCAAGCGGTGGTGCAACCGAGCGATCTCGGCGCGTGTTTGTACTCGCAGTTTGGCGTCGAGATTTGATAAAGGCTCGTCCATCAAGAAGGCGGCGGGGTTTCGTACGATCGCGCGACCCAAGGCGACGCGCTGGCGCTGTCCGCCCGACAGCTGGGCGGGCTTGCGATCGAGATACTGCTCGAGGTCGAGTATGCGCGCCGCGTCCGTGACGGCCGCATTGATCTCGTCTTTGGGGACTTTGCGGAGTTTGAGACCAAAACTCATGTTGTCGAAGACGGTCATGTGCGGGTAGAGCGCATAACTCTGGAACACGAGAGCGATGTCGCGATCACGGGGCGATAGATCATTGACCACTCGATCACCAATCTCGATCTCGCCACTGGTCACCGACTCGAGTCCCGCAATCATGCGCAGCGCGGTCGTCTTGCCACAGCCCGACGGACCCACGAGGCAGACGAACTCGCCGTGGGCCACGTCGAGGTTCACCGAGTCGAGAGAGAGCGCGGCGTTGCCGCTGTACTGCTTGGTCAATTCCCTCAAGGTGACACTGGACATTGGGCCTCACTCATTTGACGGCACCCGCTAGGACACCACGGACGAAGTAACGCTGGAAGGAGAAGAAGACGATCAGTGGCACGAAGATGGACACGACTGCTCCAGTGGACACGATCCAGTAGTTCGCCGCCAGCGACCGAGTCTGATCGTAGAGGAAGATCGTCAGCGGCGAGTGCACGTTGCCGCCGAGGAACACCAGCGCGACCAACAGGTCGTTCCACACCCAGATGAATTGGAATATCGCCAGCGATGCGATCGCGGGGAGAGCGAGGGGCAATACGATGCGGTAGAAGATTTTCCACTCGCCCGCGCCCTCGATGCGCCCCGCTTCGAGGAGGTCTCTGGGGATGCCGGTGAGGAAGTTGCGCATGAGAAAGATGCCGAACGGCAGACCAAAGGCGACGTGGAAGATTATGACGCCGGGAATCGTCCCATAGGGATTGAGCCCGAAGAGATTGCCCATCTCCCGGTAAAGCTGAACGACGGGAATCAGCGCCACTTGGAGTGGCACAACCATCAGTCCCACGATTCCCAAGAAGATCATGTCTCGACCCCGCCACGAGCCGAACACGAGGCTGTACGCCGCCAGGCTCGAAATCATGGTGACCAGCAGCGTCGCGGGAATCGTGATCTCGAGCGAGGTGAGTAGGGAGTCCAAAACGCCACCCGTGGCGAACCCTTGGGAAAAGATCGTGGAGTAGTTGCCAAAGGTGAGTTGCGAAGGAGCGGTGAAGACCTTCCACCAGCCCGAGACACCAAAGAGCGCCTCCGGGCGCAGGGAGATAACGAGGAGCGAGATCGTGGGAACTAACCAGAAGATGGCCACCAGTGCGAGGATTACATTCACCACGGCTTTCGAGAGACGTAGTCGCTTCGTCAGGCCTACAACTCTCCTCTCCTTGACTGGGGCTTCGATGGTCACGAGTTTCCCCCCTTGATCTTCTTCAGATTCCACAACATGGCCGGGACGACCAGAATGAACAGAATCACCGCGATGGCGCTCGCAATACCCGAGTGGATGCCCCCGGTGAAGCCATCGTTGTAGATCGAAAGAGCCAGCGTGGTGGCCGGACCTTGGGAAGACCCCGGAGCCATGTTCAAGATGATGTCGAAGACTTTCAACACGTTGATGACCATGGTGACGAATACCACCGTCAACACCGGCGCGAGCATCGGAATCGTCACTCGTCGCAACGTCTGCCACTCGGTGGCGCCATCGATCTCCGCGGCCTCCAGGACTTCACGGTTGAGCGCGGCGAGTCCGGCGCCAATCAAGACCATGGCGAATCCAGCCCAGATCCAGATGTAGGAGATGATCATCGCAAGGTCGATCAAGGGAACGCTCAGCAACGACTGGGCAGTCTGATTGAGGCCGCTGGTAGGCGTAATCGACTGCGGTCCGAGCCAAAATGTGCCCACGAATGAGGTCTGAAAGTTTGAGGCCAGTATCTCCACGTGATAACTGCCCGGTGCGACGTGCGAGAAGCTGAAGTCGCCGCTCGAGTTGGTCACGGTTGAGGCGACGCTGGATCCAGTGGAATTGACGAGAGAAAGTCGTAAATTTGGCAGCCCATGCTCGTCCGAGACGATCGTCGTCGTATTGGACGTCTGCGACGGCGAGAAGTCGTTCCACACCAGTCCGGCGATCCCACCCGCCATTATCTGCGGCGCCACCGGCGTCTGCGCTCCCAGTGTTTGCAGTGTGGCGGAACTGATTCTGGTCAGGCCCATCATCACCGTACCGCCCGGTTGAACCGCGGACTTGCTGACCACCGTGCCCGCCGTACCTCCCGTCGCGTTGAATGCAGCCAGCGAAGCAGCCGTTTGGCCGATTGCTGAATTTAGTGGATACGCCCCTGGCGTCGAGAACCAGTCGCTCACCGTTTGCTCGATGGCGTTAACGACTCCAACATGGGGATCGAGGTCGAAGATGGTGCGCCAGACCAGCGCCGAAGCGGTGGTGCTGAAGACGATCGGCATCACGATGATGGCCTTGAAGGCCGTGGCCCAGCGAATGCGCTCGGTGAGCACGGCGACCATTAGGCCGATGAAGGTGACGAAGAACGGGAAGACCAGCACCCAGATGATGTTGTTCTTGAACGCGGTCAGAATCGAGTCGGTCGAAAAGACCGACGCATAGTTGTGAAGCCCAACGAATTTCGTCGCCGACTCGTCGTAGAGGCTGAACCTGATCGTCGCGATCGTCGGGTAGACCACGATCGCCAGAAGCCAAATGATTCCCGGCGCGATGAACGCCAGGGAGACCCAGTTCCTGCGCCACCAGCCGCGATGGCGCGAGGCCTTCGCCGTGGCGAGTCTCGGGCCTTCGGCGGTTATCGACGTCACAACGTCAGCCCCTTGCGCGGAGCACCGCTCCACCCCTGATTGAAGTCAGGGGTGGAGCGGTGCTGCGCAGCGGGCGAGTCTCTCACGTTCACGATAACCCTTCGAGTTCCGACTCTTGTTGGGCTAGTGGCCGAGTGCCGTGGTCGCTTGCTGGTCCATGAGTGCCTCAACGGTCGTGACGTTGGACGCTGCGGGGTTCTGCAAGACGTTGAGCATGTCAGCCCACAACTGCGGCTCCCAACCAACCTGTAAGTCGTCGAGACTGAACACGAAAGCCTTGGCGGAGGTCAGGGCCTTGGCGTCGGCCTTGGCAACAGTGTCCGGGTATGAACTTAGGGGCACCTTGTTGTTGGCCGAGGCGAATCCTCCGAGGTTGGCCCAGATGTCTGCCGCGCCCGGCGAGGCCAAGTACTTGATCAGCGCCTTTGATTGAGGAGTCGACGTCAGCAACATCGCCACGTCGCCCGAGCCCTGGATGTCGCCCGCGAAGGCACTACCGGAAGGCGCCGGGAAGTTGAATGTGTCGTAGCACGGTGAGGCCGTCGCGCTCAACGTGCACGAACTGCCGTTACCTGGCGAGTAATTTGACGGAACGTTACTCGTGAGGAAGTCGGCCTCGAACACCATCGCCGCCGTCGGCGAACCCGAGGCCGGGAATACGCTGGTGGTGCAGGCCGGCCACGAGCCGTCGGCCAGAGCGCCCTTCATGCCACCGAGCAGGTTTGCCCCGCCAGCACCGACCAATTGAGCCATTTCGGCGAACGTACTGGTCACGTCGGGACTCGACCACTTCATCGTGTGCGTGGCGAGTTGGTTATAGGCAGCAGCTCCGTTCAACTTCAAGAACAGGTTCTGGAAGAGGTCGGCAACAGGCCATCCGATGTCCGTGCACAGGGAGACTGGAGCGTAGGTGCCGCCGTTGGCAATCGTCGTCTCGTCCGTCAGCAACTGCGACCACGAGGTCGGCGTCGACGTGATGCCCGCAGCCTTGAACACGGCCGGGTTGTAGTAGACGGTGTTCTTGTTGGCAGCCTTAAACCAGACTCCGTACAACTTCTTCTTGTAGGTGGCCAAGGTGCTCCAGGCGGTTCCAAAGTTCTTTGTCTCGGTGCCAAGAATTGAAGCCAGCGGCTTGATGGCGTGCTTTGCGGCGAGCGTGTCCAGGGTGCCGGGATCCGGGACTAGGGCTACCGCGGGCGGAGAACCGCCGGCGACTGCCGCGTCGAGCGCCGTATCCATGTTGCTGCCCTTACCCGTGTAGTGAACCGTGATGCCGGTCGAGTCCTCGAAGGGCTGTAACACCGCCTTGAAGTCCTGCTGTTCGGTGCTCGTCCACTCGGCCCATATCGACACTGAACCGCGAATCTTCTTCGACGCCGCCGACGCGGGTCCATTCGACACAATGATGGACATACTGGCTATGGTCGTCAAAGCCATGGCGGCTATCAGAGCCTTGCGAGACGCCTTCACCCTCCCAAGTAGGTTTTTATTCATTACTCCCCTTTTCGTTGTAGTTATTTCTTTCATGAAACCAGCTCCTCTCCCCCCTGAAGAATCTGAAGGCCGTGGGGGCCCTCCACGACGCCGTAGAGCTTGGTGGGAATGTTCCCCTGGATCCCCAAGGAACTTCCTCGGGGGACAACATCGAGAACAAGTTGCTCTCGATGAGGCTTTGCGATCTCGCCATTGAGCAGCGAGACCATCTTTGACGCTCCCTTGATTCCGGATTCCAGCAGCGGCTGGTTCACGGTAGATATGTCGAGAATGGAAGAAACTTCAAGATTGTCAAAACCAATGACGGCCAGATCATCAGGAATCTTGTGTCGATGTTGCTGCGCGGCTTTGATCACGCCCACGGCCAAGGTGTCGGAACTCGCAAAGATCGCCGTTGGGCGACGCTTACGCAGTTCGAACAGTGCACTGGCAAGAACTGCAGCAGCCTCCGAAGAGTGGGGACCGCGAGCCACGAGGTCAAAGTCAGGTTCAATTCCGGCGGCTTCTAAGGCCATCAGATAGCCGGCGTAGCGGTTTTCTGACGCGGACATACCTAAGTCAGATCTCGCGTTGTCACCAATAAATCCAATTCGCCGATGACCCAGTGAGAGGAGATGCTCCGTCGCCATCTTGCCGCCCTCAACGTCATCGATGTACACGCAGGGAAGATTAGGAAGACTGTTGTCGACGAGCACGAGGGGTATAGAAAGTTTGCGGATGCGCGCGATGCGCTCCTTGGGAATGCGAAGTGAGATCGAAATAATGCCGTCAACGCGACGCTGATCGATGATCGAGGAAAGATGGCGATCAAGCTGCGCCCGATTCTCCACGTTGAACACCACCGCGTCGAGGCCCGCGTCGCTCAGGACATCAATCACGCCAACCAGGCGCGCCATGACTGACGGACGGGTGATCACCGACACGAGAATGCCGACGGCATCGGTGCGTCCCTTCGAGAGCGACGAGGCGCTGCGCAGGGGTCGATAATCCAAGCGTTCTATCGTGCTGAGTACGCGTTTGAGGGTCGCCTCGCTGACCTGATCGCTCCCATTGAGTACGCGCGAAACAGTACCGACGCCCACCCCGGCTTCTGCGGCCACGGTGGCGATACTGATCGCACGCTTCGTCACGGCAACTTCCCCCCAAGAAATCCGGTATGACGCTCCCAATTCGGAACCGGTTCCATGGCATGATACAGAGCACTAATATCAGTGTCAAGTCAGGTGTAACGGAACTTTTAATGTGAACGCAAGGTTCCGGCGACAGTGGCCACCAAAGAGAGGGCCCGTTCATTGCGAGGTGCAACGAGTTCGAAGCTTTAAGAATAGAGCGAGGCATCGACGCTTCGTTGGGAGTAGTTAGTTCAATTTTGTGGCAGTCAACGTGTTGCAATAATTCAGATGAAAAGGAAAATTTATGATTGTCGAAGAAGAAGCACAAAAGCGAATTCTCGACTCGATTCACTTACCGGGGCACGTCGCGTCGCTTGACGTCGACACCGAGTCGTCGCTGATGTGGTGGCACAAAGCAGTTCTGTACCAGGTCTATTTGAGAAGTTTCGCCGACGCCAATGATGACGGCGTGGGCGACATCGCTGGACTGATCAGTCGTTTGCCTTACATCAAAGAACTCGGCGTCGATGCCGTGTGGATTTCCCCTTGGTACGAATCCCCGATGCTCGACGGCGGCTACGACGTCAGAAATTATGTCGACACCGATCCCCTCTTTGGTTCACTCGAGGACGTCCAAAACCTGATTGACGCGAGTCACCAGCTGGGGCTGAGGGTCGTTCTCGATTTCGTCGCGAATCACTGTTCAAGCCAGCACCCCTGGTTCCAATCGGCACTGACCTCTTCCGAAGGTTCAAGGGAACGTGACTGGTTTTACTTCAAAGATGGTCAAGGCGAGAGTGGAAACGAACCGCCCAACGATTGGAAGAGTATCTTCGGCGGCCCCGCGTGGACCCGGACCCAGAATCTTGATGGTTCTCCCGGTCAGTGGTATTTCCATCTCTTCGACACCAGTCAGCCTGATTTGAATTGGAAGAACGAAGAAGTTCTGATCCAATTCGACGAAATTCTGCGGTTCTGGTTTGATCGAGGCGTAGACGGTTGCCGACTCGACGCCGTGTCGGCAATAGGTAAGGACGATGATTACCGCGACATGGGCTTTGCGCCCGACGACTTGTATCGACCCGACATTTGGGGTCCCGTTCCGTTCTTTGACGCCGAGGGCGTGCACGACGTCCTCCGACGGTGGCGCCGCGTGGCCCGGGAGTACCCGACCGAGAAGTTCCTGGTTGGCGAAGTTGTGGTGCGTGACGTTGAGCGACTAGCCCGTTATCTGCGCCGAGACGAACTGCAGTCCACATTATCCTTTGATCTGTCCAAGATTGTCTGGAGCGCCGACGCGTTTCGTCAAATGATCAATACGCTTCACGGCGCGTGCTTCGAGCATCATTCGTGGATGACGTGGACGTTGTCGAGTCACGACGAGAAGCGCACGGTGTCGCGTTACTCACAAGATGGTCCCGCCGAGGGCGTGCTGGGCGACGTCACGCCGACCGGGCATGGGCGTGCTCGGGCCGCGTACTTGCTGGCATTGGCACTACCGGGTTCAGCGTGTATTTATCAAGGCGAAGAACTAGGTCTTTGGGAAGTCATAGACATTCACGAGGACAGGCTGCAAGATCCTATTTACTTCCGCACCGGCAAGCAAGAACTTGGACGAGACGGTTGTCGCGTACCACTGCCGTGGGAGAAGGAAGGTCCGTCGCTCGGCTTCAGTGCGCGACATGAAACCTGGTTGCCTCAGCCGCAAAGTTGGGCCGACGTCAGTGTGGCTACGCAGCTCAATGACGCATCGTCAACGTTGCACTTCTTTAGGGCAGTTCTGGCGTTGCGCGCAACCATCTTCAACGATGACGAGTGGGACATCACTTGGGAACCCAGCCCAACGGGCGTTCTCGTCTTACGACGTGGACCAGACTTTCGCTGCGTCGTGAATTTCTCAGGCGAACCCTTCTGCATTAGCGATGACGAAGAAGCGCTGGCGTCGAGCTCTCCGTTGACGGACGAACGCATTATCGGTGTCAACAATGGAGCATGGTTGCGCGCGAGACGGTAAGCAGCAAGAAACGCCCTAGAGGTTTCGGGGGTACGAAATAATGAAAAGGAGTGCGCTGAGGGCTGATATCGGTCTATGTGTCAAATTGACACCTGTACGAATGTCAGCACCTAATTCACTCAATGCGTGGTCAATCCGGTCGACAACGGCGACCCTGGTTTCAAGAGCATCGATTGACCATGGGTTCGCTCGAGATGACACTCACGAATGCAGCACCCGCGCTCTGAAGGGAATCACTGGATCCCACAATTGGGTCTGCCCCGAATGAGTTGAATCCTTGATTTGAAGATCTCGCCCACTTAGTGCTCGTGGACTGCCCGCGACCGAGAAGAATACTGATTTGGTCACTAGAACAACCGGTTGATCAGTGCTTTTGCACCTTCCAGTTAGTAAGGCCTTCCACCCTTTCAAGGTGGCGGCACGGGTCCGAATCCCGTTGGAGGCACGAAAATTATTCGCCTGAAAACCACTTATATACAAAGGTTTTTGGGGTGTCCGCGAGTGACCAATAGTGACCGAGTGTGGCCACCATTTACGTCTTTTACATGCACGAGCGCTACCTCAACGTAGTCACAATCCCTTATCAATGGTGTGACACAAACACTGCAAATCCGGCTTAGATTGGATATGCAAGGGCGGATTGGAT
>CALGFJ010000334.1 GCA_937881055.1 uncultured Acidimicrobiaceae bacterium
AGCGCGACCTTGCCAAGGTCGAGGTCGCCGGTTCGAGCCCGGTCGTCCGCTCCAGAGAGTTCCATCGTCCCGGCCGAGAGGCCGGGACGAGTCGTTGTGGCGACTGTCCATCCGGTCCCGACGTCAGCGACAGGGGACGCCGCGCGGGGACTTGGAGGGGACCACAGAACTCCTCTTCGGGTGGCGCCGTAGACTTGAATCTCTAACCATCGAGATGATGTGTGTCGTGAAAGGCTCCTGACGGACCGAGTTACCAGATCTTTGCGAGTGGACAATCCCACGTTGAATACTGGCGCCGCGAAGTGGTAGAAGAAACCAACGCGACGGCCGACATCGTGATTGCCGACGTGCTCGATCAATTCGCACGTAATTTCCTCCTCAATGACCTGTCGAGCGAGCAGTCCGGCAAGTTGCTCGAGGCGACGCGCGGCGAAACCGTCTTCCAATTGCCACGCCGAGAGGCACGACGCCGAGACACCGTCATCGGCCAGGTCCACCAGGCTCGGGTCAGCGTTCGACGCCTTCGTTCGGTCCTCAAGGTCTTTCTCGGCCTCTTCGACCCCGATTGGTCGGGTCCGATGTTGGTCGAACTCTCGTGGTACGCCGCGGTACTCGGTGAGATTCGCGACCTCGATGTCCTTCGCTCCGGTATTGAGAAGTCATTGCTGCTGATCGAAGAGGAACCGATTCGAGGGGTGATCACGGAACGCCTCGAACACCGCATGGGCGAGGCCCAGGAGCGAGGGGCGCTCGAGCGTTCGACGAAGCGCTACGCACTCCTCGTCGACGAGATCGCCACAATCGGTACGTCAGACGCCTTTGACGCTCGAGCCAAAGGGCCGGCGCTCGAAGTTCTCAGTTCACAATTGAAGCGCACGTGGCGTGACGTGCGACGAGCGAGCGACGTCGCACGGGACGACTCGAGCAACGAAAACCTGCATCAGGTTCGCATCGAACTGAAGCGACTGCAGTGCGCGTGTGAAGTCCTCGGGCTGGTGGCCGGCAAGCCCGCCGTGAAAGTGGCGCGGGCGGCGGAGACGACGCAGACGAAACTCGGTGTGGTGCACGACGAAGCGGTCGCGCGCGCGTGGTTGAAGTCGATGGTGGTCGCGGAGCCGGACTGGAAGGAACCGCTACGCGAAATACGAGAATTCCATAAAACGGCGCGCGAGGATGCCAAGCGCGGATGGCGAGCGTCGATCGATGATGTGGAGCGACGCTGGCGCGCTTTGCGGGGATGAACACGAAGTGAGAGCCCGGCGCTGGCCGATGAATAGTCTCTAGCGAAGGAGGTTTCCATGGTCCATCCCTCGCTCGAGTCCTACGTCGAAGCCTCGCGTGCCGCACCGGCACCGCACCCGTCGCTCCTCAGTGCCGAAGAGCGCCGCCAGGCGTACCGCGACGTGGCGCTGGCCAATCGCGGCGACGTCCAAGCCGTCGAAGCGGTTCGAGACGTGGAACTGGCCCTCGAAGGCCGTTCGCTTCGGGCACGTCTGTACGTACCCTTCGACGACGAGAGCAAGGCGTTGGTGGTCTACTTCCACGGCGGTGGCTTCATCGTCGGGGACCTCGACACGCACGACCGGCTGTGTCGGCGACTCGCCTCTCGTTCTCGGATGCGTTTTCTCTCCGTTGACTATCGCTTGGCACCGGAACACCCCTTCCCGGCCGGCGTCAACGATGCGGTCGACACGATTCGCTACGTCCACGCACACCTCGACGAGTTCGAAAACCCGGGAGCCCAACTCATCGTCATGGGTGATTCCGCCGGCGCCACGTTGATGACCGTGGCGTGCGCGCTGACGCGGAACGAAACCTTGGGTATTGCCGCCCAGGTCGTGATCTACCCGACGCTCGGTCCCGAACTCTTCACAGGTTCGGTGCACGAATACGGCGTTGGTCACACGCTCGACATCGACCACCTTCGATACGACTACGGTCTCTACCTCGACGGCTGGACCGATCACAGTGACCCGCGCGTCTCGCCGCTCATGTTCGATGACCTCACGAACGCCCCACCCGCGATCGTCGTGGTTGCCGAATGCGATCCGCTGCGCGATGAAGCGGTCGCCTACGCCGGATTGCTCGAGCACTTCGGAGTCCGCGTCGAATTGCTGGAAGCCGAAGGGATGATTCACGGATTCTTGCGACTGCCGACGATGGTGCCGATCGCGCTCGAGATCATCGACGATCTCGCCGAGCACATGCATCGCTGCGTCGAAGCGGCCAAGTGAACGTCCTCTTCATCACGCTCGATCAGTTCCGCGGCGATTCGTATGCGGCCGCCGGCCATCCGCTCGTGCGCACTCCCACGCTGGACCGCGTCGCCCGAGAAGGGGTACGACTCACGCGTCACTTTTCCCAGGCCGCACCGTGCTCGCCGGGACGCGCGGCGATCTACACCGGCACGTACCAGATGAACAATCGGGTCGTGGCGAACGGCACGCCGCTGCCCACGGGACTCGACAACATCGCCCACGTCGCGCGCCGAGCCGGGTACGACCCGACGCTTTTCGGCTACACCGATCAGGGCGTCGATCCCGCCGTCGCCGAAGGTGTCGACGACCCTCGACTCGACAGTTACGACGGGGTCCTCCCAGGACTCTCGGTCGGCCTGTACCTGCCCGAGAGCCAGGCCGGCTGGATACAGCATTTGCGCGCCCGGGGCTACGACGTGCCCTACGGCTGGGAGGCGGCCGCGCGCGGCGAGCCGGACCGTCCCGCCGAGCTCTCGCTCAGTGGCTTTCTCACCACGAGATTTCTCGACTGGCTTCGGGGCCAGGAGAGTGGGTGGTTCGCCCACCTCAGTTATTTGCGTCCGCATCCGCCATACGCGGCGGCGGGGGAGTTCTCTCGGATGTATGACCCCGCGGACGTCGAAATGCCCATCACTCCGGTGCCCAGCGAAGAGCGTCACCCAATCCATGACGCCGCGATGGGGATCGAAGCCAGTGCCGCGCCGAGCGATCCCGACCAAATGCGCGCCCTCAGGGCGCAGTACTACGGGATGATCAGCGAAGTTGATTCACAACTGGGGCGGGTCGTGCGCGCCGTGGAAGAACGCGGAGAGTGGGAGGACACGCTCGTTGTCATTACCGCGGACCACGGTGAACAGTTGGGCGATCACGGACTCAAAGAGAAATTGGGTTTCTTTCCGCAGAGCTACCACGTCATCGGACTGTGGCGCGACCCTCATTCGGGCAACGCGGGGCGCGTCGTCACGCAGTTCAGTGAAAACGTCGACCTGCTACCGACGCTCGCTGACGTACTGTCGATTGACGAGCCGGCGCAGTGCGACGGTCGGTCGCTCACGCCACTCCTGGCTGGCGTCGACGTCCCATGGCGCACGGCCGCCCACTACGAATGGGACTATCGCTCCTATTTCATCCGCCACGTCACCGGGGAGTGGCCCAATCAGCGCCGACTGTCACTCGCCAACCTCTGCGTGTCCGTTAGTGACGATCTCGGGTACGTGCAGTTCGCCGATGGGACCTTCAAATGCTTCGACCTTCGGGCCGATCCGACGTGGCGGACCGAGTGTCGCGATACGGAGCGCATAATGCACGGCGCCCAAGAACAACTCGTGTGGCGTCAAGAACACCTTCGTCGCGACTTGACCGACATGTTGTTGCGCCCGAATCGACCGGGGCGCTGGCCGGCCGGTTTCAAGGACGCGGCACTGATTTCAGCCAATCCGTGAACGATTCACTCGATTAAGTGCCCGAGTCCAATCTTTGAATGCCGAATGCCGAATGCCGTAACGCGCAGACCTTGTTGGATAAGGTCGAATGTGTTCGGTTAGACCGAATGCTTGCTTGATAAGTAATATAGAACGAAGTCATCCTTGGGGGGTTTGTGCCGACGTTTGCGAGTGAACGGCGATGGCTCGTGCTCTTCGTTCTCTGTATCGCGGTCTTCCTGGTGGTCGTCGACAACACCATCGTGAACGTCGCCTTGCCCACGATCTCACGTGACCTGCACGCGTCGAACTCCTCCCTTCAGTGGATCGTCGACGGGTACTCCTTGCCGTTTGCCGGCCTCTTGCTCGCCGGCGGGGGTCTGTCGGACCGATGGGGTCGCAAACGAGTAATGCAGATGGCGCTGGTCGCCTTCGCGGGATTTTCGATCCTGGCGGCATTTTCTCACAACGTGTCGACGCTCTTGATAGCTCGTGCCTTAATGGGAGCCAGCGCGGCGTTCATCTTTCCGGCGACCCTTTCGACGTTGACCGTCGTCTTTGAAGATCGACGCGAACGGGCCAAGGCGTTCGGTCTCTGGGGCGCCACGACCGGAGTGGCGATCGCACTCGGACCGATCGCCGGGGGCGCTCTCATCACGCATTATTTCTTTGGATCGATCTTTCTGGTCAACGTCCCCATCGCACTCATCGGCGTCGTGGCGATCGCGACCGTCGTGCCGGAGTCGACGAACCCCGATCGCCATCCCCTCGATTTCGCGGGTTTGGCGCTCGGCACGAGTGGCGTGACGGCGTTGATCCTGGCGATTATCCAGGGACCGTCATGGGGTTGGCGCTCGTCACCGACTCTGGTGCTCTTCGGGGCCGCGGTCCTGCTGCTGAGTGGATTTGCGAACTACGAGCTCGGTCGAGACGGGCCGCTCATGAACGTACGGATCTTCACCAATCGGACCTACGCGGCCAGCGCCGGGGCGATGGCGACCAACTTCTTCTGTCTCTTTGGCTTCATCTTCTTGGTAACGCAGTATTTCCAACTCGTGCGCGGTTATTCGGCGCTGTCGGCGGGCGTGCACACATTGCCGTACGCCTTCGCGGTGATGGTCGCGACGCCACTCGGGGCCCTCGCCGCACTACGACTCGGCACGCGCTACGTCGTCGCCGTCGGTCTACTGGTGACCGCCGTCGCGCTCGTGTGGATGTCGAGATTGTCCGCGGATGCGGCCTACTTTGGTCCGATCATCGGGTCGATGATCACCTTGGCCATTGGGTTCTCGCTCGTCAACGCGCCGTCGGTCGCCGCCACGATGGAAACCCTCGAACTGGATCAGATCGGCGCTGGAGCCGCGGGCAACGAAACGACTAGAGAGCTGGGTGGCACGATGGGCGTGGCGATCATTGGTTCGGTCTTCGCCTCACTCTTTGGACCCGCGATCCATCGTGCGTTCGAGCCGTTTCGAGTCCACGGACTGAGCCTTCATCAGCTCAACGTGGCCCAAAGTTCTATGGAGGCGGCCAAGGTGACGGCGTTGCACCTTCCGCCCGCGGCCCAGATGGTGTTGGCGCCCAAG
>CALGFJ010000335.1 GCA_937881055.1 uncultured Acidimicrobiaceae bacterium
GAAGTCGACGTCTAGGTTCAGGTCGTGAGGGCCATCGTGAAGTTCGTGATCGCGATTGTGGTCATTCTCATCGCGGTCGTCGTCGTGGTTGGACCGGGTCGCGTCGTGGCGGGCACCGAATATCCGTTCGGCGTCGGGCCCTGGAGCTCTACCGGTGGCTACTGCCGCGACATCTACACGATGACGCATTTCGTCGACGAGTGGAAACACTCCGGACGAGCGACGTCGTCATCTCAGAAACTGATGTGGCTGGCCTTCGAGAAGACGCTGACGAAAACCGGACCGGTGGTCCCGCGCGCGGACTTCACGGCGTTTTATCGAAGGACGGGGAACGTCGGGAAGAGGATGAAGGGTGAGAGTGCGCTCATCAACACCTGGTGGAATCAGAACTGCACGAATCTCTTGATGGAGGCGCCCGCGTCGGCCAGCCACGTCTGGTCGGGCGTTGATTCGCGCGATACCTTCGTGCACTTCCCGAAGAATGTCATCCACATCGAGAACTTCTTCAAAGTGATCGGGTGACGTCGTAGAGGTCGCGGTTCGAACGTCGTTGCGTGTCACAGCGCAGCAGCAACCTCGACTATCAGCCGAAGACCTTGGCGTAAGGAATCGTGTTCGCGGACGCTGGTGCGTGCTCGACGACTTGTTCGCCCCACTTGGAGAATTTCGTGGTTCCGCCACCGGAGGTGCCGGTGATCACCTCGTTGAGGGGAAGCGTCTTCGAACCCGACGAGACCGTCAACACACTCGTCGTCGCCGACGTGGTGCTGGACGCGGACGTTTTCCAGGTGAGTTGATAGTCCTTCGAGTGTTCGCCGCCGCCCACCTTGAACTTCGTACCCTTCGCGGGCGGCAGGATTCCCGTGAGGACCGATGTCGTGAGGTTCGAGTGGAAGCTGGTGTAAGGCGACGTACCGGCCTTCATCAACACCGAGTGAGTGCCGACCTTTTTCTGTTCGGCCGCGGTGAGGCGCATGATCAGCGTGAGGCCCGTCGGGCTGCCGCTCAGGTACGCGTCGGTCGGTGTGACGATGATCCGCACGGTGTTCTTTCCCGACGTGATCGTCTCTTCGCCGTAGGTCGCCCCGATATCGACCACGACGACACTCTTGGACGTTCCTTGCGTCGACGTGACGAAGATGTGCACGCCCGACTCCTGGGACATCGCCTTTTGGGCGGCCTTGAGCACTGATTTCGCCGTCGGGTTCTTCACCGAGGCCTGGGCCACGACCGGTGTCACCGCGAGTACCAGAGCGATACCGAGGGCGAAAGAGATGACGTGGAGGCGGCGACGGGGCGAAAAGGACATGGGTAGAGCCTACGGTGAATCGGGACATTGATTCGTTCAGCGATTGAATGAGACCGGCACCAGGGAGCCACCGGGCCGCGAATGCGCTGAACCTATGCTGACCCCAGGACAGAATGTCCGGAGGTGATCAAATGACCCCGTCGGCCTACGAGCGCTGGCTTGCACTCTATGAAGCGTCCGCCACGCGTGACGCCGCGTTCTCGACCATGTCCGGAGTCCCCCTCGATCCGGTCTACGGACCCGACGACGGTGAGTTCCCCGGACTCTTCCCCTATACGCGCGGGGTCCACGCGAGCATGTACCGATCTCGGCTCTGGACGATGCGCATGTTCGCCGGTTTCGGCACCGCGGTCGACACGAACCAGCGCTTCAAGGAGATCATCGCCGCCGGGGGCCAGGGTCTCTCGACGGCCTTTGACATGCCGACGTTGCTCGGGCTCGACTCCGATGACCCCATGGCGCTGGGCGAAGTCGGGCGCTGCGGCGTCGCGATCGACAGCCTCAGCGACATGCGTGACCTCTTCGCCGACATCGACTTATTCACCGTCACCACGTCGATGACCATCAACTCCCCGGCCGCCGTCATGCTCGCTCTCTTCGTCGCCCAGGCCGAGGAGAAGGGTGTCGCCCGCGCTCAGCTCGGCGGCACGTTGCAGAACGACATCTTGAAGGAGTACCAGGCCCAAAAGGAGTTCGTCTTCCCCCCGCGCCAGTCGATGCGGCTCGTGCGCGACACGATCGCCTTCACCGCGGCCGAGATGCCCAAGTGGAACTCGATCTCGGTCTCCGGCTATCACATCCGAGAGGCCGGTTCGACGGCCGCCGAAGAGCTGGCCTTCACCCTCGCCAACGGCTTCGCCTACGTCGAACTTGCCCGCGACGCCGGACTGGGTGTCGACGAGGTCGCGCCCCGACTCTCGTTCTTCTTCAACGCGCACATCGACTTCTTCGAAGAGATCGCCAAGTATCGCGCCGCGCGCCGCCTCTGGGCCACGTGGATGAAGGACCACTACGGCGCCAAGAGCGAACTCAGTTGGAAGCTGCGCTTCCACACGCAAACGGCCGGGGTGTCGCTGACGGCCCAGCAGCCCGAAGTCAACATCGCGCGCACCGCCATCGAAGCCCTCGCCGGGGTCCTCGGCGGCACCCAGTCGCTCCACACCAATTCCATGGACGAAGCACTCGCGTTGCCGTCGGAGAAGGCGGCGCGTATCGCCCTTCGAACCCAACAAGTGATCGCGCACGAGACCAACGTCGTGAACGTCGCGGACCCCCTCGGCGGTTCGTGGTTCGTCGAGGAACTGACCGACGAGATGGCCCGTCAGGCCGAAGCGATCTTCGCCGAGATCGCGGGCATGGGCGCGGGCTCGATGCTCGAAGGTTGCATCAAGGGCATCGAGGAGAATTGGTTCCAGGGTCGCATCGCCGAGTCGGCCTACAACCTCGAACGCTCCTTCAACACGGGCCAGCGCATCGTCGTGGGTGTGAACGACTTCACCGAAGGTAACGACGACGCTGACTTGGAGATTCTTCGGATCACCAATGAGGACGAGCGTAAACAGGTGGCACGGTTGCACGACGTGCGACGCGGGCGCGACGAATCGAAGGTGCTCGTGGCCCTGGAGGATTTGACGAAGGACGCTCTCGATCCCGAAGTGAACCTCATGCCGGCCCTGATCAACGCGAGTCGCGTCAGCGTCACGGTCGGCGAGATGATGGGCGCCATGGAGAAGGTCTTCGGACGACACATCGAGGTGCCGACGCTGTGACGATTCGCGTGCTCGTCGCCAAGGTCGGCCTCGACGGTCACGACCGCGGCATCAAGGTCGTCGCGCGACTGTTGCGCGACGCCGGCATGGAGGTCGTCTACACCGGTCTCTTCCAGACGCCGGAGACCGTCGCGATCGCGGCCATCCAAGAAGACGTCGACGTCGTCGGCCTCTCGATGCTGTCGGGCGCCCACCTGACACTGGCGCCGATGGTCGTCGACGCCCTGCGGGCCAAGGGCTCGGACATCCCGGTGATCGTGGGTGGCATCGTGCCGAACAACGATCTCGAGGACATGCGAGCGGCGGGCATCGCGGCGGTATTCGGGCCCGGCGCGAGTGCCGAGGAGATGGTCGCGTCGATCAACGAAGTCGTGAGTCGGGCCCGGGCCTAGCCGTCACGTGGCCGACGTCGCTGCGGACGCTACGACGAGGCCGGTGTGATCAGATCCAGTTTCGTCGACCAATTGTTGAGGATCTTGGGCGCCTCGGCACCGAGGACGTCTTCGAGCATCGAGGCGTAGACGTCACGGAAATCGACGACGACGGCCAGGTCCCCCTGCACCAGGTTCGTGAGCGAGGGCTGCTCGCCGTAGAAACCGCCGGCGACACGGTTGCCCGCGACGAACACCGGCGCGGACGTCCCGTGGTCGGTGCCCTCGCCACCATTGGCCTCCACGCGGCGAC
>CALGFJ010000336.1 GCA_937881055.1 uncultured Acidimicrobiaceae bacterium
TGAAGTTGTGCTCCGGCACCTGCAGGACGATGGATCCCGTCGAGTAGGTGTGATCGGACTTCTTTCCGATGTGCGACTGCGTGCTGGCGACGAATCCTCCGTCGGTGGTCGCAATGTCGGTCAGTTGCGACAGTGTCGACTGGAACTTCGTCGCGCCAACAGACAAATATATTGTCCCGATCTCTTCGACGCGCAACGAGCTGTTCGATGCTTCGGCGCTCGCTAGCGTCACCGATTTCCGTGCCGTGGCACCGGTTGCGGTGATCGTTTCGCCGGAGACGTTCGCCCCCGCGTTGACAGAGAGCCCCGTTCCGTTGAACACCTGAAACTCGGGGTTCGGGAGGGCTGCGCCAGTCAGCGGGCTGAGATGGTGCACGGCACGAGAAGCAGTCGTCATCGCCGGGCTCACTTCAGTGTTGAAGAGTGGCACGGCGACGGCGAGTACCACCACGGACGCGGCGACCGCCATCACGGTCGAGCGAACGCGACCGGTGCGTTCCACGAAACTTCGGATACGCCACGACCGATCGGCGTCACCAGAGTCCCGAGCTTCGTCCAGGATGCCCTCCATCGCGTCATTGGACACCACGAATCCGTCGGCCGCCTCGCGCAGTGCGCGCTTCAACTGTTCTTCGTCAAATGTGGTCATGATTGTCTCTCCTTGCGAGCAGTGATAGAACTCGGCGCTTCGGATTGAAGTGCCGGATGGAGTGCGAGACGACTTCGGGCTTCATTGAGACGCGACTTGACGGTCCCGGGCTGACGGCCGATGACGAGCGCGATGTCGTGCTCACTCAGATCGGCGTAGTAACGAAGCACGACGACAACCCGCAAGTGCGCGGGAAGGTCCTTGAGTGCGCTCATCACGTCATTCGAAAGCGCCACTTTTCCCATCGGGTCGTCGATCGTCGCGACGTCGTCGAGATCGTCCTCGGACCGACGTCGTAGTCGATGCGGGATCTCTTTGCGGAGTTTCGAGTTGCAGGTGTTCACCACGACTCGATAGAGCCACGGCTTGAAGCTCGAACCCGTCACCAGCGAGTCGCGGAACTTCCACGCCCGCAGGAACGACTCTTGAACCGCGTCTTCGGCGTCCGGACGATTGCCCAGGATCAGGTACGCGGTGCGAACGGAACTCGCGTAGCCGTCCTCGAGCCACGTTCGTAGTTCGTCGACGTCGACCGCGTCACTCACTGGGGCCAACCTCTCACGACGTCGAACCCATCATTTCTGTGCACATGTATAAAGACGCTGCAAGCGTGGAAAAGGTTCGCGAAAATTGCGAAATCATTCGTAGGTGGCCCGAATCCAACACAATCGCCGTTGATTGCAGGCGATTCGAGATTGACGGTGTCAGTCGGGAATGAGCGTCGTGATGCAGAAGGGGTGGCCCACGGGGTCGAGGAAGACGCGCCAACGGTCACGTTCGGGTTGTTCGGGCGCCAACGTGGCGCCCGCCGCGAGGACCGCGGCTTCGCCGATGTCGAGATTGGCGACGGAGAAGTCGAGGTGAACGTGGGACGGAATCTCACCTGACGGCCAGGTGGAAGCCGTGAAGCCCTCGACGCGCTGCATCGTGAGCCAGAGGTTGTCCAGTTGGATCGCGGAGAAGTCATCGGACTCAAAGGTGATCTCCTTCTCGAGCAGGGCTGAATAGAAGACCGCCAGCGCGTGAGGGTCGGGACAGTTCAGTGACACGGCCCCCAGTTTGGAAATCTCGCCCATCCGTACTCCTTTATGTCGTCGTTGCACGCATTCTTACCCGACCACCGTGACGTCGCTCCAGACGGCAGCGACTTTGGTGAGAGACCCTCCGAGAGCCGAGATCAGGCGGCGGACGAACGGGCCAGCGCGGTGGCGCTTCGCCACAACTCGAAGTAGTTCTCGAAGGTGATCTGGGCCGTCACGTAGCCGGCCGATTGGAGTTCGCGGTGATACGCCGGGAGGTTGTGCCACGGCACGCCCATGTCGACGTGGTGGGCCAGGTGCCAACCGGTGTTGAAGGGGACGAACCAGAAACGGGCCAGCCAGTGCTGGCGCACGTTGTGGGTCGTGAGGCGCCGGTCGTCGCTCTTGAGCATGCCGCCGTGTTCGGCGATCGCGCGCAACCGGTTCAACACGCGCCACTGCGTCATCCACGGGAGCCACCAGAAGACTAAATACGACCACCACGCGCCGGTGCCCAACCAGAACAGTCCGAAGAGCACCGCCTGCACGGCCAGGATCGAAGAGGCAATGGCGCGACTCGGGGCCTTGGTGGTCGCCATCACGATCGACTTGAAGTTCTTGTAGCCCGAGATGCCGACGGCGTCACGGAGTAGTCGACGCCGCAGATCACCCGGCTCGCAGGGGTACCCACTGTAAAAGGCCATGTCGGGCTCTTCGGGGCCGAACTCCTCCTTGTGATGGGCGAAGTGCGCGCGCCGGTAGATCGAGATCGGCACCATCGCCGGATAGGCGATGAACCACTTGCCGACGAAGTCATTGGCCCGCTTGTTGGTGAACAAGAGCTTGTGGGCCGACTCGTGCATCAGGATCGCGAATCGCGCGTGTATCGGTCCCATCAGAATGAAGACGGCCAACGCGGCGAAAGGGCCGAAGCGCACACCGACGTACGCCAGTGCCGCGGTCCAGAGCCAGATCATCGTGACGGCCCGAACGTTGCGCCAGTCCTCGATCTGGCGATAGTTCTTGCGCAGTTCAGGAATCGCCATGCCGTTGACGAGGAGTCGATCCGTCGGCAGGACGTCCGGCAACGCTTCGGGACTCGGGACGAGTTCGATCGACATCCGCCCATCATAAGTTCGGGTCCGGTCCCTTTCCTTGACGACCTCTCGGACCACGCTGCGCCAGACCGAACGACCCGTCATTCTTCGAATTTCATTGCGTCCATTAGGTTGGAGAACGCCTCGACCAAGGGATGGTCCTGATCAAGAAGCTCGTTCGTCGTCTCGACGCCTATCAACAAAACCATTCGTCAGCCGCCTTCGCCGTCGGTGTCGCGAAGAAGTACGTCGAGGACCGCGGCCCCTCCCTCGCTGCTCTTCTTGCCTACTACGGCGTTCTCTCGGTCTTTCCGCTGTTGCTGGTCCTCTTCACAATCCTCGGACTGCTCTTCAGCCACGACCCCGGACTGCAGCACCGAGTCATTCACTCGGCGCTCTCTCAGTTCCCCGTCGTCGGCCGACAACTTGATGGTCACGACGCGATCTCGGCACTGGGCGAAAAGGGACTCGGCCTCGCCATTGGTCTCCTGGGCCTCGTGTGGGGATCGCTCGGAGTGACCAAGGCCGGTCAGCGCGCCATGGCCGACGTCTGGAATGTGCCGCAACTCCATCGGCCTCACTTCGTTCGACGCGTGGGGCGCAGCGTGGAGTTCCTCGGCGTCTTAGTCCTCGACGTCGTGCTCTCGACCGCACTGGCCGGACTGGTCACGATCGGGAGTCACGCACTCTGGTTCCAGGCGCTCGCGGTCGTCGTGGGACTCGGCGTGAACGTCGCGTTGTTCCTCTTGGGCTTTCGCATCCTCACGCCGAACTCGATCACAACCAAGACGCTCGTCAGCGGCGCGGTTATTGCCGCAGTGGGCTGGAGCGTGCTTCAATACCTCGGCACGTGGCTGGTCGGCCACGAACTTCGCCACGCCAGTCAGCTCTACGGCTACTTCGCGAGCATCTTGGGACTGGTGTCGTTCCTCTACCTCGTCTCGGAGATCACGTTGATCGCCGCGGAGATCAACGTCGTGAGGGCGCGTCACCTCTATCCGCGGAGTCTCACTCCCCCGATCACGAAGGCCGACGAAGCGGTCCTGACCGCCATCTCGCTACAGAGCCAGCGCGCGATCAACCAAAACGTGTCCGTTGAGTTTGGTACGCCAGCGTCAGACCACTCATCCGCACCCAATGTCGAACCCGACGCCACACCGTGGCGTGACCCCAACTGACGTCCGTCAGCCCGTTTTTACGACGTAGAGCAACGGCTTAGTCGTGTCGACTGGATCGTCCAGGCCCTGGCTCGTCGCCACGTAGCGACGCGTTCCCCACGTGCGCGGCACGGCCTTCAGTTCGCTGTGCAGGTCAATGCGTTCCTGCTTGGCGATCATGGTCAAGGCGATGACCGCGACGATCAGACCCGAGGCGACGAAGACGAAGCCCAGGGAGTACGACATCAAGGTTTGCACGCAACTCGCGTCAATGCCCGAGTGATTCGCGCCGAGGCCGTTGGTGGTGGTGCAGGTGCCGACCTGGGAGTGCGCTCGAGCGAGCGTCCAGATCCCAAAGGCCATGATCGCGAGACCGAATCCGGTCACAATTCGCCGGAGTGTCATATGACCCTCCCTTGGTGAGTCCATAAGTAGGCAGATGTTGCCGACTTCTAAAACTGGTCGGAACCACATCTCCTCAAGCCCTTGCGTCGCTCACCAGCCGACCAGGGTGAACGCGATAGAAAAACTGTACAAATGGTGGGTCAAATCACCATGTACGAAATGACAAATGGGACACAACAAGTCGAGTCGTTTCCCACGCGAGAGGATTCGAAGGATGTGCCCCTTCGAGCGAAACCAGGGCTATTGACCAGTTTTCGTGAGTTCCGCCGAAACGTCCCAGAGCTTTCGGGCCATGTCGGTGTCCCTCGCGCGCTTCGACGTTCCGTGAATGACCGGATAACCCCGCAGGTGTGCGATCCCGTTGGGACCGACGTAACTGCCACCGGGAATGTCCTCGGTCGCGGCATACAAAGTCGGCAACGCGCCCTTCACGGCGTCGTTGCAGAGACGCTGCGACAGGGAGTTCACGAGACCACTCACCCCGCCGACGTGCGCGACGAGGTTCGTCCGCGCGATCCCCGGGTGCGCGGCCACCGCCCGCACTCTGCTCCCGCTCTCGCTGAGGCGACGTTGCAGTTCGAGCGTGAACAAGAGGTTGGCCAGTTTCGAGTCGCGGTAGGCCGTCATGGCGTTGTAGGGACGCGAATCGAAATGGAGGTCGTCGAGGTGGATCCGGCCCTGACGGTGGAGGATCGACGAGACGGTGACGACGCGGTCCGTGATGTACGGCAACAACAGGTTCGTCAACGCGAACGGGCCGAGGTGGTTCGT
>CALGFJ010000337.1 GCA_937881055.1 uncultured Acidimicrobiaceae bacterium
TATATGTAGTCATCGATCGGACCATGGCGCTGCGCGCTTTTTGGCCGAAGTGCTGTAAATCAGTCGTTTCGCGAAGTGCCAGAGCCGTGCGACTTCGAAGCGAGCGCAGTTGCCACTCCATCAGTCCCAACGTGACCAGGAGTGGACCGGCCGCGACCGCGACCGAGCCAGATGACCGCGTGCTGTGGACCGCGAAGCCGATAACGGCCGAAGTGAGAAGACCGCAGCCGAGGCCGTAGACCAGGAACTTACCCGCCTGACGCTTGGTGCTCGAGGAGAACGTCGGCTTTTGCCAGGACTTCGTGACCACGGGTCCCAGGGCGAAGGTGACCACAAGGATGCCCGAGACCAGGATCCACCACGTGGCGTCCTGATTGGAGATGACGCTCAGGGAAAGGACCGATCCGATGAAACCGGGCGCCAGACAGATCAACAGCAATCGCTCAGCGGCGTGGAAGACCAAGATGCTGCTCGCGGCGATGTAGACACTCAACGCTACGGCCAACTCCACGCTGATCGCGCTCCCGCCGAGCAGCGCGCGCACGATCAGGGCGACCGTGAGCGAAGCCACGGCGGTAAGCAGAATCGAACTCGCGGTGAGCACGGCGTCGCTCCGGTGATCCTTGCGGTCGCGCAGGGACCAATTCAACACGGTGAACGCCTGTGTCGTGCCCCACGCGACGGTGAGACCGACCGGGAGCAGCCACCATGAGGCGCTGAGGTGAAAGCTGAGGATGACCACGGAGACGAAGATCGCGGGCATGGCGTAGAGCGCACCGCGCAGCAGGTCCTGCGCGTTACCCATCTTGGGCCCGGGCTTCTTTTCGGGCCGCACGTCCATGTACGGAATCGATGTGAAGACCACCGCCGCGGCGGCGAACACGTCAGGGAATCCAAAGCTGGATCGAACGACGCGAGCGCTAAGCCCGAAGGTCTCGAGTCGTGCGGCCACCTCAAACTGGTCGACCGCTGACGCGCAGTATTCCACGAGCCGCGGATCGCGCAGCACCCAATCGAGCAGACCCTGAACGTCCGGAAGCGTCGCCGCGGGGGCGCCCGATGCATTGCGCCGAGCACCGTCAATTGACGTGACTTTGGATACGGGCTTCTTGGAGCGAGGTGTCGTCACGCGAACGACCTCTCTTCGGGGAACTGCTGAATGGTCGCATTCGTGCCGCGCACTTCGATCTCTTCGACGGTCGGTCCCAAGAATCGCTCGACGAGGTGCATGACAAACTGTTCGAGCATGTCCTCTTCAGTGCGAACCTGATTGCGTTCAAAAACCGGTGCGCTGGAGATGTTGCCGGTCACTTCGCGGTAGAGGTCACCGAAGACGGCGAGGCTATGGTCCAACGTGAAACGCGACAGAATTCGCTCACGCGCCGCCCGGCCGACGAGGTTGCGCAGTCCGATGTCGTTGAGAAAGATCAGACACGCGTCGGCCATGCGTTGTGGGTCGCGAGGTGGAACAATGATGCCCGCGCCGCCGGTGGCCTCACGCACGCCACCGACATCGGTGGCGACGGTCGCTTTGCCGGCCGCCATCGCCTCGATCAGCGTGTAGGGAAAACCTTCGGAGATACTGGTCAGAAGAACCACGTCGCCGGCGTGATAGGCGTCAAGAACGGATTCGACGTGACCTTCGAACGTGACGGAGTCACCGAGACCCAAGGTGTCCGCGAGATCCTCACAGAGTTCTAAGTAACCACGGTTTTCTTTCGACGCCGTACCGAAGATGCGCAGACGCGTCTCTGGCTTCACCTCGCGAACGCGCGCGAACGTGTGCAACAGCGTCTCGACGTCCTTAAGCGGGTCGATACGACCCAACCACACGAGTGTCGGAACGTCGGGCTCGGAACTACTGCGAATGAAATTCGCCGCGTCGACACCGTTGTAGATCGGACGCACTCGAGAAGGGTCACATCCATTCGCTTCGAGCCAGAGCACGTTGTACTCACTACCGGGCGCCATCGCCGTCGCAACTTGGTAGCCCGACCACGTGAGGTGTTTGAAGAAGCTCAACAGAATGCTTCGCACCGGACGCGAATACGTGAAGGCGTTGATAGAGAGATAGCGCTCGCGTAGATAGATGCCGTGTTCGCTGATGATGAGCGGCGTGCCGTAGGTCCAGTACGCGCCGAGCCCGGGCAACACCGCGAGACCGTTTGAAGTGGCGTGGCAGAGGTCGGCCACTGGCGGTGGTTCGAAGAGAGGCCGCAATTGTCGTTCGATCAAGTCGAGCGCGAGACACGCGTCGGCCACTGATACCTCCTGAGGCGCCGTTGCGGCTGAGCGATCATCGAGTTGCATCTGGCGCATCACCGCGAGAAGTACTTCGAGTGACTCCGAACTGCGCAGTGAATCGATCAGCGGCGCGCCGTGCGCAATGTCGAACAGTCGATGTAGTCCGTCGAGGAATTCATCGCCACCGTCGAGTGTGGCCATTGACCAGGCGAACGTTTCGAAGGCGTCGTGCGCCTCTGCGTCGCGACGTGTCTTGGCCGATGGGCTCTGGCGGCGTGGCGTCGCGGTGTCGTTGTTCGCTGATTGACTCTGTGCGGAGAAGAGCCCGGGAGTTTCGTCGCCTTCAACGAGGGCGTCGCCGATGTGTCCCAACGTCCGACGGAATTTCTTGAAGAGTCGCGATCCCTTCGATTGCGGATCTCCCCACAGCGCAATGGAATGAAGCGCGTCGACGTTGTCCGGAAGTTCCCACGTTGGATGAAGGTCCGATGCCGCGACGATCGAATAGATGGTGAAACGATGCGGAGCCATTCCGCGCACGAGTTGATCGCACCACACGCTGACGCCACCCGGATGGTACGGGTACGTGCCTTCAGTGAGCAGAGCGACGCGAAGGCACTCTTGCTCCTGATCCGTGGTCGTGGGATCGACGTAAGTCATCAGTGGAAAGGTATGTGATGCCAGGCTCCGCGCCTACCCACAACTTTGATTTCAGGGAGAGCCGGCCAACCAAGGAAATGTGACCTATGACCCTTGTGAACCACGGTCGAACCCTTGCATCAGTCAATAAGGACCCTCGTGTCAAGCCGGTGAACGAAACGTGGCTGTTTTGAGAGGAAACAAATGTTGATTGTCCGGTGGACAAAGTCGCAATCAACGAGTTCCAACGGCGAGCGCTGTGGGTATTGCAGGGGGGGTATTGCGATTTCGTAAGGGTTGAATCCCTTACGAATTACCCAAATCTGGGGTAGTGCCGGGCGCCTTCGCATTCTTAGTATCTGCGGAGGACGGAACCCACGTTGGGTTCGACAGACTAAGGAGTTCGAATGAAGTCGTCGAAGTGGCTGTTAATCAAAGTGGCTTGTGCCGTCATCGCGATGAGTGGTGCGTTAGTTGCGCCACTCGCGAGTGGTGTGGCATCAGCAGCTACTCCCAATACTCTTGATCTCAACGTTCTCCTGATTGGCGGAACGACGACCCCGGCGTGGGTGTCAGCGCTCTCGAGCGAAGGTGTTCAGTACACCCTCGTAACACCGAGTGGCACGGCTCCAACGGAGACGATGACTTTGCCGACGTTGTCGAGCGGGACGACGGGCAACTTCGATGCCGTCGTATTCGCTGACTCACCGGCGAACTTTGCATCAACGCAGTTCGCCGCGCTTGACGCCTACGAATCTGCGTTTCAAGTTCGACAGATTGACGGATCAACGTTTCCGTATTTGGGAACGACCATTGCGACCGCTCCTGATGCTCCGGGCGACACTCCGGGAGAAACTGCGACTGTCACGGCCGCCGGTCTCGTCGGACTTCCGGCACTGAAAGGTCCACTGCCGATCGCCGCGCTGACGTACGTCGTACCCGGCGTCGTCACCGCCGGTGCTCCGTACACATCGTGGATCAACGACCCCCTCGGTAACACTCTCGCTGGTGTCTATGTGCACGCAAACCTGCTTCCCCAATCCACTTTGCCGGACCCTCAAGCGGGTGTCTCGGAGATGCAAGTTGATTTCCAATACGTTGCGTCATCGCTGCAGTGGTTGCTATTAGCACCGCAACTCATCAACTGGGTTACGCAAGACACTCACCTCGGCCTCTATCGCAACTACTTCGGTCAAGACGTCGACGACACGTTCATCGCCGACAACGAATGGAGTTCGCAGTACCAGTGCACACCGGCGGCCACCAATCCGAGTGACTTCACGTGTCCGGCCGGCGTCGCCAACAATCCGGCAGACACTCCTAATGATGTTCAGATGAGTGCGGCAGACGTTGCCTACGTTGTCGCCTGGGAAGCACAGACCGGAATCAAACTCAACCTCGCATTCAATGCAGCCGGAGCATGCGACTCGCCGACCGCGTCGGCAGCGATTTGCAATGGTTCCATCACCGATACCGCCGGTACGTTCACGGACCCGGGTTACGCGGCGGACGCCAGTGCACCGAATGACGCGGCCCTCGTCAATGCGCTCCTCGCTGATCAAGCCGACTTCAATTGGACGACGCACACGTGGAGTCACCAATTCCTCGGCTGCAACGTTGGGCAACCTCAAGCATTGACGTCGGCTACTGCGAACGCAACAGGTGGAACACTCGCCGCGGGTAGTTTCTCGTATGAGATAACTGCGGCAACCGCCTATGGAGAGTCCGAACCATCGCTCGCCCAGACGGCCACGGTCGTGACGAATGGATCGGTCACCCTGTTGTGGCCCGACGCCACAAACGGCACCGGCACTGCAGGCAGTGGACCTACCCTTTGGCAGGAAGAAGCGAATCACACCGGTGGTACAGGCTTCTGGGGTTACAACATCTACCGATCGGACACTCCTGCGGGAACGTACGGGTACATCGGACACGTTGCCGAAGACCCGACGGGCGTGACCACGACTTACCAATTCACCGACGGCGGGGCTGTGACTCCCGGTGGTTCGCCTTCGAGCACGCCGACCGATCCCACGGCAACGAATCCGGGGATTGACTGTTCCAGTGTCGCCGGTAGTTGGGAAGCCGCGAACACGGGTAACACTGACACGTCGATCGACACCGAGATCGGGTGGGACCAGGCGTTCGCGAAGGCGAACGGCCTCACGAATTACAGCAAGTCAGTGGTCATCACCGGCGAGCACTCCGGTATTGAGAATCCCAATATGCCCTCAGCACTGGCTGGCGTCGGCGTGACGACCTTTGCCACCGACGCTTCTCGCCAACCTCAGCAGTATTCACTCACTTCCGTTGGAAAAGTGGCGGAATCGTCGCCACGGTACCCGAGCAACATCTACTACAACGCCTCAACCTGGGCCGACGAGGTAAATGAGTACAACACGCTCTACGTGGCCCCGGGGACTCTCATAGGCGACCCCACCTATCCGACCGAAACTGGACACTGTGGTGTATCGATCGACACGACGTGTCTCACGACGCCCGCCACGGAGACGTCGCTACTCGCTTCGGAGTCGAGCATCATGCTTAGCCACGTACTCAACAACGATCCTCGTGTTGGCTACGCGCACCAGACGAACCTGATTGGTCCGGATTACACGCTGTTGACGTTGCTCAGTTCGATGCAGAGTCAGTACAGCTCCTGGACCAACACTCCGCTCGTCCCGGTGACGGACGCCACCGATGCCTCGACGCTCCTCTTGCAATCGAACTGGGCGAGCGCACTGAGCGCGGGCAAGATCAGTGACTCGATGACGAACGGCGTGGTGACCATCAAGAACAACGGAACTACCACCGTGACGGTTCCTGTGACCGCGCCTCTCGGGACGCTGGACGGTACCGCAGCCTACGGAACGTCGTACGGTGGTGCCCTGTCAGCGTGGAACACCCTCGCACCAGGAGCAACGCTCACTTTGACCGAGCACGTGCCTCCCACGATCACCAGCGCGGCACCTCCGATGGCAATTGTTGGCACACCGTATACCTTCACGATCTTCACGACTGGTCTCCCAGCGCCGGCGATTACCGAGGTCGGTGCGATGCCCGCCGGCATTCTGTTCACGGACAACGGCAACGGAACGGCCACGATTGCGGGAACCGCGACGGGCACGGGTGCGAACTATCCATTGGTCGTTACGGCGAGCAACGGCGCGACGCCCAACGCCACTCAGTCATTCACCTTGCTCGTGGCCTCAGCGCCGACGATCACGAGCGCGACCACAGCCAGTTTCGTTAAAACTGTGAACAGCACCTATACGGTGACCACCACCGGATTCCCGGCGCCGACCATCACCGAGGCGGGAGCCTTGCCGACTGGATTGATATTCACGGACAACGGCAATGGCACGGCCACCATTGCGGGAACCACGACTGCGGCAGTGGGATTGTGGTCGCCGGTGGTGACGCTTTCGGCGACGAACGTATCGGGAAGCACGTCGACGCTCGATCTCACGATCACGGTGTTTGCGCCGGTGGCGCCCAAGATCACCAACGGAAGCACTGCCTACTTCACGCTTAACGCCGCCGGATCCTTCGCCGTCACAACGACTGGTGAACCGATCCCGGCGTTGACCGAGACTCCAGTGATGCCCGCGGGACTCACCTTCACGGACCAGGGCAACGGCACCGCGTTAATTGCCGGAACGCCAACGGCAACCGGGACGACGGTGCTGACGGTGACGGCGGCGAACACGATCACACCGAATGCGACGCAGAGCCTCACGATCATCGTTGGTGCGGGACCGGTATTCACGAGTGCCGCAACCACGAACTTCGTGGTTGGCAGCGCTGGAACATTTACGGTGACGAACTCTGGTTCACCGGCACCTTCCATGGCTGAAACGGGCGCCTTGCCTACCGGAGTCAGCTTTGTTGACAACGGCAACGGTACGGCCACGATTGCCGGTAAGCCCCCGCTCGGTACTGTCGGAAGCTACCCGATCAACATCACCGCGGTAAATGGCACGGGCACATCGACACAAGGATTCACACTCGTGGTCGGTCAGGCCCCGGGCTCGGTGGCACTCGCGACGGTCCCCAGCGGCAGTGCCGTGGTTGGAGGATCGGTCGTCGTGACGGCCACGGTGCCGACGGGAGAAACCGGGTCCGTTAGTTTCGAGTCCTCTCTCGACGGCGTCACCTATACCGCCATTACTGGCTGTACGACCGAGGCGATCTCGGGGACCACGGCGACCTGCACGACGTCGTCTCTTCCGGTCGGGAACGCTGATCTCGAAGCGACCGCCAACGGTGACGTGAACTTCACTACCGCGACGAGTAGCGCTCTGCCGTTCGTCGTCAGCAAGAAGTCGGGAGCGGTCACACTCAGCGCCTCACCGGGATCGCCCGACGTCGCTGGCACGAGTGTCACGATCACTGCGACGCTTCCTGCCGGAGCAACTGGGGTAGTGGACTTCAATTCTTCGACCGATGGTTCGACGTACTCCAGCATCGTGGCGTGCCCGGGCCAGGCCATCGTCGGCACACTAGCTACCTGCGTCACAACCGCGCTTCCAGCCGGAACTGCCGATCTTCAAGCCGTCTATTTGGGCGATGCCGACTTCAATGGCTTAACCAGTGCGGCTTACGCCTATGTCGTCGCTAACGCCGGTGGCGGCGGTGGCGGCGGTGGCGGTGGTGGCGGCGGTGGCGGTGGTGGTGGTGGCGGTGGCGGAACTGCTCCACTCACGCAGGCCGCGCTCACTCTCACGAGTACGGCTGGCACCGTAGGAACCGGAGTCACGCTTGCCTACAGCGGCGGTTCTGGGACCGGCGCTGTTACGTACGCCGTGACTGATGCTGGCACGGCCGGGTGCACGATCGCGAGCGGAACACTGAATGCCACTACTGCAGGGACTTGCACCGTTACCGTGACGAAAGCCGCGGACACGAAGTACAAGTCGGCGTCGTCGGCCGCAACAACGGTGACGTTCATCGGTCCCATTGTGGTTCCTTCCAAGCCGCCAAAGACTGCGCCGGCAATCCCTCACGCCTTGACCGTGACATTCTCGAAGTCGTCCGTCGGATTGCAAGCCAACTACAAGAAGGCTCTGAACGCTCTGGCGAAGAAGCTCGTCAATGGTGCGGCGGTGACAATCACGTACTACACGAAGAGCCAAAGCGCGCTCGCGACTTCACGAGCGAAGACGACCGTGAAGTTCCTTCGCAGTCACACGCCGTATACGGTGACGTTCACTATGCATCAAGTCAAGAAGAAGGCCCCACAAAAGGTCGTCGTCACTCCAACAAGGAACTAACGGGCGCAGCATCCCGAGAGACTCTCGTTGGACGCCGCTGGCCATGGTCACTGCCTTTGCAGCAGTGCACATGGCCAGCGGCGTTTCACTTTGCAGCCGTGTAGATGATCCCACGACGGACGAACTAAACGAATGATCGCACTGTTTCGTGTGACAGCAGTTCCGAGACACGCACTGCGATGCAACTCTTTTATTGAAACGAGTTAATTGTTTTGACATCCACCACATTTCGAAGTTGGCAAGGGTGCTCTCGCAAGTAATTCAAGGGCTCCCTGACATTTTGCGAGGGTCGCAAAGCCTTAAAAATGACCAATCTTGGGGTGGTTTGGTCAACGTCCTCCCTCTAGTTTTCTCAATGGAACGCGACCCAGAGTGGGTCCGTGGCGCCTTTCCGAACGAGGAGTTCACATGCGTACAGCCAAGTCGCTGACGGTCAGAGTCGCGGTCGCGGTAATCGCAATGAGCGGCGCACTCATGGCGCCACTCGGTGCGAGTGTGGCTTCGGCCGCAACTCCACCGACGCTCAATCTGAACGTGTTGCTCATTGGTGGTGCGACGACCGCGGCGTGGCAGTCCGCACTATCGAGTGAGGGAGTCGCGTACACACTCGTCACTCCCAGCGGGACGTACGGTGCGGAGACCTTGACGTTGCCGACGCTGTCGAGCGGCACGACGGCCAACTTTGATGGCGTCGTGTTCGCCGATTCACCGTTCGCGTTCGCCTCGGGGCAATTGACGTCGCTCTTCGCATTCGAATCGCAGTTTCAGATTCGCCAAATCGACGGCTACACATTTCCTTCCACATTGCTCGGTGAGACCGACGTGACCACTGGATCGATCGCCGGTACGACGGGCACGCTGAACGCGGCCGGTCTCGCCGCGCTGCCGGCGTTGAAGGGTCCGGTGCCGTTCGACGTCGGCACACTCGGCTACGGCGCCACGGTGAGCGCAGGTGCGCCGTTCACGCCGTGGCTCACAAGTTCGACGGGCAACGTGCTCGCCGGTGTGTACCAACATCCCAATGGTGACGCGCAGAGCGGAGTCGCCGAACTCACGTTGAACTTTGATTACGTCGCGACGTCGCTCGAGTGGCTCTTGCTCTCTCCCGGGCTCATCAATTGGGTAACACAGAACACGCACGTCGGTCTCTACCGCAACTACTTCGGTCAAGACATCGACGACAACTTCATCGCCGATAACGAGTGGAGCTCGAAGTATCAGTGCACGCCCGCAGCATCGGAGCCGATCGACTTCACCTGTCCGGCGGGTATCGCCGGCAACCCAGCCGACGAACCGGCCGACGTACAGATGAGCGCGACCGACGTCGCCTACGTCGTCGCGTGGGAAGCGCAGACCGGCATCACCTTGAACATGGCCTT
This sequence comes from uncultured Acidimicrobiaceae bacterium, assembly GCA_937881055.1. Taxonomy (GTDB): domain Bacteria; phylum Actinomycetota; class Acidimicrobiia; order Acidimicrobiales; family RAAP-2; genus RAAP-2. Next base: position 9,536 of record CALGFJ010000337.1, read on the forward strand.
CAACGGTGTTGGCGCCTGCACCGCACCGACTGCCGCCGCGGAATCGAGCGCGAAGTGCACGGGCGCGATCACCGAGAACGGCACGACGTACACGCTTCCCGGTCAAGTCGTCGACGCGACATCGCCGAACGACCAAGGCCTCATCAACGCGCTGCTCGCCGACCAAAAGGATTTCAATTGGACGACTCACACGTGGAGTCACGAGTTCCTAGGCTGCGCCATCTGGCAACAGCAGCCCCTCACGTCCGCCGTCGCCAAGACGGGAGGGACGTTGGCCGCGGGCACGTTCGACTACGAAATCACGGCGGCGACCGCCTACGGTGAGTCTGAGCCGTCGGTCGACCAGGCCGTGACCCTCTCCACGGCGCTCAATACGCACTCGGCGACTCTTACGTGGCCCGACGCCACGAACGGCACCGGAACCGCCGGCGCCGGACCGAAACTGTGGCAAGAAGAAGCGAGCCACACTGGTGGATCCGGTTTCTGGGGCTACAACATATATCGCAAGGCCTCGACCGGCACGACCTACGGGTACATCGGACACGTGGCCGAGAACCCCACTGGTGCGACCGTGAACTACACGTTCACTGACACCGGTGCGGTGACGCCCGGCGTCGCGCCGGATTCGTCGACGACTGACCCGACCGCGACGAACCCCGGCATCGACTGCGCTAACGGCACCACCGCGTGGGACCCCGCCAACGACCCGACCGGTCAGACCGACGCGTCAATCGACACCGAGATCGCGTGGGATCAGGAGTTCGCCGCGCTCAACGGCCTGACGAACTACAGCCCAGCCGTCGTGATCACCGGAGAACACTCCGGAGTCGAGAACCCGAATATGCCGGCCGCGCTGCACAACGTCGGCGTGAACGTCTTCGCCTCTGACGCGTCGCGTCAACCTCAGCAGTACGCACTCAGTTCCGGTGGTACCACGGCCGAATCAGCCCCGCGCTACCCGAGCAACATCTACTACAACGCTTCGAACTGGCCAGATCAGATCAACGAATACAACACGCTCTACGTCGCACCCGGCGTGAGCCTCGGCAACGTGACGTATCCGACCGAAACTGGACACTGCGTCTCCTCCGGCGCGACGACGTGTTTGACGACGCCGGCGACGGAAGCGTCAATCCTGGCCTCGGAGTCCTCGATCATGTTGAGTCACGTGCTCGCCAATAACCCGCGCGTCGGTTACGCCCACCAGACCGACCTCATCGGTCCCGCGTCAACGGGCTACACAATCCTGAGTCTCATCAACTCCATGCTCTCGCAGTACAGCTCATGGACGAACACGCCGCTCGACCAAATGACCGACGCCACCGAGTCAACCGTGCTCGCTCAGCAGTCCGCCTGGGCGAGTGCCCAAGGCGCCAAGTCGGTGACCGCCACATACACCAACGGTGTCGTCACACTCACCAACACTTCGGCCGCCCCGATCAGCGTGCCGTTCACCGCGCCGCTCGGCTCCACCGTGAGTGGCGCCCCCTACGGCCAGTCCTACGGCGGCGCATTGTCGGCGTGGACGACGATCGCGAGTAAGGGCACGCTCGTGATTGACGAGAAGGTCGCTCCGCAGATCACCAGCGCGAATGTCGCGACGTCGATTGTGGGCACGCCCTTCAGCTTCACGGTGCACACGACCGGTGCTCCTTCACCGGCCCTTTCGTTTACTGGCAGTCTGCCCACCGGCATTGGATTCCTCGACAACGGCAACGGCACCGCCATCATCTCCGGCACCGCCGCCGCGGGAACGGGTGGTTCATTCCCGATCACGATTACCGCCGCGTCGTCGGCTGGCACCACGACCCAGACCTTCACGCTCACCAACACCCAAGCACCGACAATCACGAGCGCGACCTCCGCGCAGTTCTACACCGGCTTCGTCGGCACCTACAGCGTGACCACGACGGGTTCACCGACGCCGACGATCACAGAGACCGGAACCCTGCCGACGAACGTGAACTTCAAGGACAACGGAAATGGCACGGCGACCATCACCGGAACTCCGCCCACCGGTTCGAACGGGAGCTACCCGGTCACGATTGCGGCGTCGAACATTTCCGGCAGCACCGCGACATTGCACTTGACCATCACCGTGGCAACGTCGAGCGCACCCACGATCACCTCATCGGCCACCGCGGACTTCGTCTCGGGTACCGCCGGCAGTGTCGGCGTCACCACCACGGGAGTGCCGACGTCGGCCCTCACCTACTCCGGCACCCTGCCGACCGGCATCGGCTTCAAGGACAACGGGAACGGCACCGCCACTATCTCGGGTTCGTCGACGCAGGTCGGCGCCTTCCCGATCGTCGTGAGCGCCGCGAACGGCGTCACGCCGAACGCCCAACAGACCATGACCGTGAACGTCGGTTCCGTGCCGTCAGTGTCCAACGCCGCGCCGCCGACGGCGACGGTCGGGACTCCGTACAGCTTCAAAGTGACCACGACTGGATTCCCGGCGCCGTCCATTGGCATCACGACGGGCTCCTTGCCCCCGGGACTTACTCTCACCGACAACCACGATGGCACGGCCACGATTTCGGGTACCCCGCTGGCTGGTTTCCAGGTCGATTCGCCGTTCAATATCAGCGTCACGGCGACCAACTACGTCGGTTCCTTCACCCAAGCGCTCTCGATCGTCTTGAACGCCTCCGCGATTACGCAGATCGCGCCGACGAGTGACTCGACCACGGTTGATCTTTCGAGTGCGTACACGAAGCAATTGAACGTCACGGGTAACAACGGCGCCGCGAACTTCACGGCGACCGGTGGTAATACCGCCGATCTGTCGATCAGTTTCAGTGGCGTGGTGAAGACCAGCGGTTATCTCCCAGTCGGCACGTACAACTTGAACGGCACTGACGTAGATGCCAACAGTGATAAGGGCACCTGGAGCTTCGCTCTCACGGTCTCGGCGAGCACGATCACTCAATCGGCACCCACGAGCGCGTCGGTAACGGTGGACAGTTCCGGTTCGACCCCACTCGTGGCCCAGCTTGCGCCGGGCACGCACGACGGCAGTGCCATCTCGTACGCCACGTCGGTCACCAGCACCTTCGTGAGCGTCTCGTCCACTGGAGCGGTCACGGTCACCGGTGGGCCTATTGCGGTTGGCTCCTACACCGTCTCGGGCAAGGACAGCGACGCCTTGAGCGACACGGGCACCTGGACGTTCACGCTCAGCGTGACGCCGAGCACGATCACACAGATCGGGTTGACGGGCATCACGTCGACGGTTGACGCGTCATCGACGACGACGTCGCAACTCACCACGTCCGGCAGTAACGGTGGCAACGTCACGTTCGCCGCGACCAGTGGCGACATGACTGACTTGAAGCTCTCTTCGACGGGTCTCGTCTCGACCGCCGGTTACCTGAAGGTCGGCACGTACAGCTTCGGCGGGAAGATCAGTGACGCTGATGGCGACACCGGCACGTGGACGTTCGCGCTCACGGTCACGCCGAGCACGATTCTCCAAACGACGCCGTTGACGGGTACGACGACCGTGGACAGTTCGTCGGCCTTCACTGACCACTTGGCACCGACGACGCACGACGGGAGTGCCGTGTCGTACGTGGCGTCACCCACCAACGCCCACCTGAGCATCGCGAGCAGTGGCGCTATCACCGTGGTTGGTGCGCCGCTCGCCGTCGGGACGTACAGCGTCTCGGGCACCGACTCCGACGCCCTGGGTGACTCCGGTACGTGGACCTATGTTTTCACGGTCAACCCCAGCACGCTCACGCAAACCTCGCCGACGACCGCGACTGTCTCGGTCGACAATTCGTCGGCGTTCACCGGTCAACTCGCGCCGACGTCGCACGACAGCACCAACGTGACCTACGTGACGGTCGTCAAGAGCGCCGGGCTCAACGTCTCGAGTTCCGGCGCCCTCACGACGAACGCGGTGCCACTGGCGGCGAAGTCCTACGTCGTCTCGGGCATCGACTCCGACGGCCTGGGTGATACCGGCACGTGGACGTTCACGCTCACGGTCACACCGGTGGTCATCGTTCAGACCTCGCCCACGAGCGCCTCGGTGCCGGTCGACAGTTCGTCGAGTTACACCGCACAGATTGTTCCGACCACTCACGACGGCAGTACCGTTTCGTACGTCACGACCGTGGCGAACGCGAAAGTCGTTGTATCGAGCACGGGTGCGATCTCGGTCACTGGCGGCACCCTGCCCGTCGGCGCCTACATCGTCTCGGGCACCGACTCCGACGGCCTCGGTGACTCCGGCACGTGGACGTTCACGCTCACGGTCACGCCGAGCACGATCGCCCAGATCGGACTGACCGCGGACACCACGACGGTCGACGGATCTTCGGTGTACACGAGTCAACTCAGTACATCCGGCAGTAACGGCGGTGGCGTCGTTTTCGCCGCCACGACCGGCAACATCACGAATCTAAAGGTCACCTCCGGTGGTCTCGTGTCGACGAGCGGCTACCTCAAGGTCGGTACCTACACCGTTGGCGGCACGATCGTTGACGCCGATGGTGACACCGGCACGTGGACGTTCGCCTTGCAGGTGACCGCCAGCACGATTGTTCAGACCACACCGACGACGGGCACGACGGCCGTGGATGGTTCATCGGCCTTCACTGACCAACTGGCCCCGGCCACACACGATGGCGGTGCCGTGACGTTCACGACGGTCACGAAGAACGCCGGCCTGGCCGTGTCGAGTTCGGGCGCGGTCACGACCGTTGGCGCACCGCTCGCCGTTGGCACGTACGGCGTCTCGGGCACCGACACCGACGCCCTCGGTGACACCGGCACCTGGCAGTACACGTTGACGGTCACGGCCAGCACGATTCTTCAGACGATTCCCAACGGGAACACGATCACGGTTGACCAGACACTGAGCTTCGCGGACCAGTTGGCACCGGCGACGCACGACGGGAGCGCCGTCGTCTACACCACGACGTCGTCCAACTCGAATCTCAAGGTTTCCTCTTCGGGCGCGATCACTATCGTGAGCGCGCCACTCGCCGTGGGCCATTACACGGTCTCGGGGACCGACACCGACGGTTTTGGCGACACCGGCACGTGGACGTACACGCTTACCGTCACGGCGAGCCTGATCACCCAGGCCACCCCGACGAGCGACACCGCCAGCGTCGATGGCTCGACGCTGTACGGCACGCAACTCAAGGTGACGGGCAACAACGGCGCGGTGACCTACAGCGTCACCGGCGGTGACACGACTCATCTCGCGATCAGTTCACTGGGCGTCGTCAAGACGTCCGGGATGCTCGCCGTTGGCTCCTACACCTTTAGTGGCACCGACACCGACGTCAACGATGACGCCGGTACGTGGACCTTCACGTTGTCCGTGACACCGAGTTCGATCACCCAGATCGGACTCGTGACCGATACGAGTACCGTCGACAGTTCTTCGACGTTCACGGGCCAGTTGAGCACCTCGGGAGCCAATGGTTCGTTGTCGTTCACGGCCAACGCCGGCGACACGACGGATTTCAGCGTCAGCACCGCTGGTCTGGTACGCGTGAACAGAGTCCTCGCGGTCGGCACCTACGAGTTCGGCGGCAACGTCACGGATTCCTTTGGCGACACGGGGACGTGGACGTTCATCCTCAGCGTCACCGCCAGCACGATCAACCAAGGTATTCCGACGGGCGACGTCCTCACCGTCGACGGCTCGACGACCTTCGCGGGTCAACTGGCCCCGACGACGCACGACGGTAGTGCGGTCAAGTTCGTGACCGTCGTAAAGAACTCGAACCTGACGGTCACGAGCACGGGCGCACTGAGTGCGACCGGCACCCCACTGCCGATTGGCAACTACACCGTCTCGGGCACCGATTCAGACACGCTGGGCGACTCCGGTACGTGGACCTACACCCTCGTGATCACCGCGAGCCTCATCACGCAAACCTCGCCGAGTGGATCGAGCACGAGCGTGAACTCCTCGTCTACCGCGACGGACCAACTCAACGTCACCGGCAACAACGGCGCGGTGACCTACAGCGCATCCGGCGGCGATACGACGGATCTGAACGTGAGCCCGACCGGCGCCATCAGCACGAACGGCATGTTGCCGGCCGGCGTGCACACCTTCAGTGGCACCGACACCGACGTCAGTGGTGACGCCGGTCAGTGGACGTACTCACTCAACGTCACCGCGGGCACGATCTCGCAGATCGGCCTCACCTCAGACACGACGACCGTCGATAGTTCGTCGGGTTACAGTGCGCAATTGAGCGCGTCGGGTAACAACGGCACGCTCAGTTACGGCGTCGCTGGGGGTGACGCCACTGACCTGGCGGTCAGTGCGTCGGGCCAGGTCACGACGAAGGGGTACCTCGCGACCGGTTCGTACACGATCAGCGGTGTGCTGGATGACGCCTTCGGCGACACCGGCACCTGGACGTTCACCTTGGTCGTCACCGCGAGCTCAATCATCCAGATCTCTCCCACCAGCGCCACGATGACCGTCGACCAGGCAACGGGCTTCACTTATCAATTGGTACCGACGGCGCACGACGGCAGCGCCATCGTGTACACGGTGACAGTGCCGAACGTGCACATCAACGTGTCGAGTTCCGGCGCCATCTCAATTATCGATCCTCCATTGGCCGCCAGTCCGTACACCGTCTCGGGTACGGACGCTGACGCCCTCGGTGACACCGGTACCTGGACCTACACCCTCAACGTCATCGCCAACCCAAGTGGCGGCGGCGGCGGCGGCGGCGGTGGCGGCGGAGGAGGCGGCGGAAGTGGTGGCGGCGGAAATGGTGGCGGCGGAACCACACTGAAGACCCAAGCTCCACTGACGTTGACGAGCACCTCGGGCACGCAGAACACGCCGCTCACGCTCACTTCGAGCGGTGGTTCGGGCGCCGGAGTCGTGACCTACACCGTGACTGACGCTGGTGGAGCGGAATGCACGATCACCGGTACGACGCTGAACGCCCCGGGCGCCGGCACCTGCACGGTGACGGTCACCAAGGCCGCCGACACGACGTACGCCGCTGCCTCCTCGGTCGCCACGACGGTCACGATGGCCTTGGCGCCGATCATCATCCCGGTCAACCCGCCCCAGCCCGGTGTGCCCGCGGCCTTCACGGTCACGTTCACGAAGAGTTCCAAGCACCTCAGTGCGAAAGACGAGCGACTTCTGGCTCGTCTCGCGCACCAGTTGCAAAACGGCGCGTCGATAACCCTGACCTACTTCTCCAAGCACCAGAGCGCACTGGCGAAGACCCGCGCGTTGGCCGTGGAGAAGTTCTTGAAGAGTCGACACCTGGACCCGCTGCACTTCACCTTGAAGAAGGTGGCGTCGAAGTCCTCGAACTCCGTCAAGGTAACACCGACCAAGAATTAATCAGTGGCGCCCGCGGCGCGTTGTCTTCTAGTCGTGGAAGCGTCGGAAGACAACGCTGCCGTTGTGGCCGCCGAATCCGAAGGAATTCGACAGGACCACTTCAACGTCGGCTCGTCGTGGTTCACCGATGACAACGTCAAGTCCGACGTCGGGGTCGACCTTGGTGGTGCCGGCCGTCGGAGGAATTAGCTGATTGACTAACGTGAGCACCGAGGCGACGCCCTCGAGGGCGCCGGCCGCGGCCAGTGAGTGACCGAGGTGACCCTTGATCGAGGTCACCGGGGGAGCGTTGTCGCCGAAGACCTTGCGAACCGCGACGGACTCGGCGAGGTCGTTGAGCGGGGTCGACGTGCCGTGGGCGTTGATGTGCGACACCTCGCTCGGCGTGACGCCGGCGTCGTCGAGCGCCAACTCCATGCATCGAATTGCGCCGTGGCCCGAAGGGTCGGGCGCGGTGATGTGGTGCGCGTCGGCCGTCGAAGCTGCACCCAGGACCTCGGCGTAGATGGTGGCGCCGCGCGCTTTCGCGTGCTCCCACTCCTCCAAGATCAAGATGCCCGCGCCTTCGCCCATGACGAAGCCGTCGCGGCCGACGTCGAAGGGCCGGGAGAATTCGGTGTTGCTGAGCGCGGTCATGTTGCGAAAGCCGGCCTCGGCGATCTCGACCATCACCGCTTCGGCGCCGCCGGCGACGGCCACGGTGCTACGACCCGTGGCGACCAGGCGCGCGGCGTTGCCGATCGCGTGTGTGCCGGCCGCGCACGCCGTCGTGACGGTCTCGCACGGTCCACCCAGTCCGAAGCGCATCGAGACGGCGGCGGTCGCGGCGTTGGGCATCATCATCGGGACCATGAACGGCGAGACGCGGTCCGGTCCTTTTTGTGTGAGAATCCGGAACTGTTCGAGGACGGTCTGCAGTCCGCCGATGCCCGTCGTGACGATGCTGCCGGCGTCCACGAGCGGACCGCTGAGCCCACTCTGGATCCACGCCTCGTCGGCCGCCATGAGCGCGTAGAGCGTGAAGGGGTCGAAGCGACGGAGCTCTTTGGGGCCACCGATGTGCGTCGCGTCAAAGGGTGCGATGCGCTTGCTCGCGGGCGCCGTGTCCTTCAACAGGGCGCTCCATAAGGCCTCGACTCCGACACCGGCGCAACTGATCGCGCCGAAACCCGTGACGGCGACCCGGTAACCCGGCACGGGCCCCGTGGAGGTGACCGCGACTCGCACTACAGCTTGGCGTAGATCAGTTCGAAGGCTTCGCCTACCGTGCGAATGTCCTTCAGTTCATCTTCGGCGACTTCGATGTCGAAGGCCTCTTCGAGCGCCATCACCAGTTCGACCAGGTCGAGACTGTCGGCGCCGAGGTCGTCGCTGAACGAGGCCTCCAGTGTCACCTTGGAAGGATCGACCGCCAAGACCTCGACGGCGGCGTCGGTGAACTTGCTGAGTGCTTCGTTGCGGTCCATGGAATTGCCCCTTTTTTCTGTCGCTCTATCGTACTCAAAGCCCGAACCGCGACGATCATTCAGAGGCCCATGGCGAGGCCGCCGTCGACCGCGATGACGGCCCCGGTGACGTAGCGGGCTTCGGCACTGGCGAGGAACCCGACAACACCAGCGATATCGCTGGGTTGACCGATGCGGTCCATGGGGATCAGGGCCGCCATGGCGTCCTTGGCGGCGCCGAGATCGTTCGTCATGTCGGTCTCGATCAACCCGGGCGCCACGACGTTGACGGTGACGCCCCGCGACGCCACTTCCTTGGCGATCGCTCGCGCCAAACCGACGAGGCCGGCCTTGGCGGCGGCGTAGTTCGCCTGGCCGGGCACGCCCACGAAGGGACTAATCGAACCGATGAAGATGATCGAGCCGGAACGTTGGCGCACCATTGACGCCATCGTGGCGCGCGCGCCGTAGAAAGCGCCGTCGAGGTCGGTCGAGAGGACCTCGTGCCACTGATCATCGGACATGCGCATCGCGAGACCGTCACGGGTGACGCCGGCGTTGAGGACCGCCACTTCGACCGGACCGAACTCGGCGATCGCCGATTTCACGGCTTCGTTTACGGCCGCGGAGTCCGCGACGTCGACGGCGAAGGCCTTGGCGCAACCGCTCGGCGCGTCACCCGAGCGCGAAAGCGCGACGACGTGGTCGTCGCGCTCGATGAACCACTGCGCGATCGCCGCGCCGATGCCGCGGCTGGCGCCAGTGACGATCACGTGTCGGCTCATAGTTCGATTCCTTCCAGTTCGCTCAGGGTCGCGGGTGCGAACTGACGCTCGAACGGGCGGATCCGCTTCGTCAGACCGGTCAGGACGCCGCTCGGCGGCATCTCGATCGAGGTCCTCACCGACTCGGGCAGCGCCATCGTGGCCTCCAAGAACTGGACCGGGGACGTCAACTGACGTGAGAGCAGATCGCGCCATTCGTCGGCCGACACGTGTACCCCTCCGTCGACGTTCGAGATCAGGACGGCGTCGGTCGTTCCCCATTCGACGCTCAACAGCGCCTTATCGAGTTCGTCCTGGGCCGGGGCCATCAGTGGCGAATGGAAGGCCCCTCCGACAGGGAGCGGCGTCGCGCGACGCCATCCGAGGTCCTTGTGGCGCGAAAGAAGGTCGTCGAGTCCCGCCCGGGTTCCACTCACGACGATCTGTCCCGGTCCGTTGACGTTGGCGACCCACACGTCGTCGAGTCCCTCGAGCGCGTCGCGCGCACCTTCGTCACCACCCATGAGTGCGACCATCGAACCTTCGCTCGCCGCCGCTGCGCGCGCCATCGCCGCGCCGCGAACGCCGATGAGTCGCGCGCCGTCTTCGATGCTCAACAGGCCCGACGCGACGAGGGCGCTGAACTCACCGAGGCTGTGCCCGAGTAGGTAGCGCGGCCGGATGCCGCGTTCGATCAGATCGAAGTAACCGATGATCGAGAGCGCGAACGTGGCGATTTGCGCGCGGTCGGTGCGGACGACGTCGTCGGAGTCATTGGTTAAGAGCGCGGCGACATCGAGTCGCGCGGCCTCGCTGACGCGCGCGAGGACCTCCCAGTAGCGAGGGGACTGCCATTCGGCGCCGGCACCGCTGCCGAGGGAGCCTTGACCGGGAAAGAGTGCGACGACGTCATCGCGATATTCCAGTGAGGTGTGATCTGGCACTTTCCAAAGTTAACAGTGCCCGGAGTGGGACTTGAACCCACACACCCTTTCGAGTAAAGACTTTTGAGGCCTCCGCGTCTGCCGATTCCGCCATCCGGGCTGAGCGAACCACGATAACAGGCGCAATAAGGTGGCGATGGTGAAGGTGACCTTGTGGCGACAAGACGCCGAGATTGTGCGTCCCGTGCGCGCGGCCGCTCAGCACCATGACGCACGCTCGCGACTCTTTCTCCGAGTCGAACACGACGGCGCCGTGGGCTACGGCGAAGTCGCGCCGCAGCCCCAAGAACTGAATGGTGACGCCGGGATCCCCGACGTCATCGACGAGGTACGCGTTTTCGTCGTGCCCCAACTCCACCACATCCTCGAGCGCGAGGGCGACCTCCCGTCGTGGACGAGAGTCGCGCGATTCGGCGGTTCGCGCGCGGCGAGCAATCCGGCCGTGGCCCTGCTCGAGATGGCGTTGTTGGACCGCGAACTGCGTGTCGCTCGACTCTCAATTGGCGCGCTGTGGCCCGCGACGTTCGACACGCCGTTGCAGGCGACGGTCTCACTGATCGACGATGGCGAGTGGCGAGTGGACCGTGACGTCGCGCGGGTGCGGGCCAAGATCTCGGCGGCGCCACTCTCAGCCGGCGCCCTTCGGCGCCTCGGGGAGGTCGCGGTACCCGTCCTGCTCGACTACAACTGTTGTGCGAGCAGTGACACCGACGTGATCGAGCAGGTTCGCGTCGCACGCGGCGTCGCCGAGATCGCGGCCGTGGAACAGCCCTACGCCGTCGGCAACGTCGTCGATACCGCGCGCTTGGCCGAACAGTTGGACGTGCCGCTCAGCGTCGACGAGGGCGTGCGAAGCGTCCGAGACGTCGCCCAACTGGTCCGCTACCGCGCAGCCGAGATCATCTGCGTGAAGCCGGCGCGCGTCGGCGGCCTCGCCAACGCGCGCACGATCGTCGCCGAGGCCCGCGAGGCGGGACTTCGGCCGTACCTCGGAGGGTTCTTCGAGTCGCCCTACGCCCGCGAGGTCCATCGCGCACTCGCTCGGAGCTGCGTGGCCGAGCCGAGCGACCTCAGCCCCGTCGAGGTCGTGCGCGACGACTATTCGAGCGAAGTCGACCCCACGGAGCTCGCCTTCGGCGTGACGCCCTCGCCCGAGATGCTCGCGCGAGGTGCCGTTCTGGTGGACGTCGAGGTGACGATTTAGACTCACGCCATGAGTTCGCGCCTGTATAAACGACGACTGGAAGACGTGCAACGACAGCTCAATCAGGCGCGTGAGAGTCTGAACGTCCTCCAAGAGCAGGTCGCGGTGTGGAACGACGCCTTAGAGGACTCGCGAATCCGTGCGCTGGTCTCCGAGACGCCGCTGCAGGCCCACGAATACGACGATCTCTCTCGCCACGTGGCCGTCGCCCACGCCGAGATGAACCGTCGCGCCGAAGAGGTGCGCGAACTCGTGGAAGCCCGCGACGAACTCCTGCGCGACTGGACGCCGGAGGACGACCGTGGATAAGCGCGTCGTAATCGCCGACGACGAATCGATCATTCGGCTCGACCTCAAGGAGATCCTGGAGGGCGACGGGTACCTCGTCGTCGGCGAGGCCGCTCGCGGTGATGACGCGCTCGCGATGATCCGCGATCTGCGTCCCGATCTGGCGCTACTCGACGTGAAGATGCCGGGCCTCGACGGCATCGAAGTGGCCAAGGCCCTGAAGGGGACCGGCACGGTCGTCGTCCTGCTCACTGCGTTCAGTCAGCGCTCTTTGATCGAGAGCGCGCGCGACGCGGGCGTCGTCGCCTATCTGGTCAAGCCCTTTCGATCGAGCGAGATTCTTCCCAAGTTGGCGGCCATCCTCTCGCCGGCGGCCGAGGAACACGACGCCGAGGTGTCACACGTCGAGGACAAGATCGAGACGCGTGAGATCGTCCAGCGGGCCAAGGAGATGCTGATGCACGAGCGCGGACTCGACGAACCGGCGGCCTTCGAGATCATCCAGCAGTCGGCAATGCGCGGACGAACGCGTATGCGCGACATCGCCCAGCAGATCTTGAAGGGTGAATTCGTTGGCTGAGGCCGCGGCCGACCAGCGCCCTCTGGTGCTGTTGGACGGCATGTCGTTGGCCTTTCGCGCCTTCTTCGCCCTGCCGACCGACATCGCCACGTCCGAAGGGCTGGTCACAAACGCGCTACACGGATTCGCGGCGATGTTGTTGTCGCTCGTGCGCAGTCAGAACCCGCGTGCGCTGGCCGTCGCGTTCGATCTCTCGGGCGGAACGTTTCGTGACGAGATGGTCGAGGATTACAAGGGCGGACGGGCCGAGACACCACCGGAGATCGAGCACCAGTTCGAACTGATCCGAAATCTGTGTGAGGTCTTGCACATCCCCGTGCTCGGGGTGCCGAAGTTCGAGGCCGACGACGTGCTGGCGACGTTGGCGACGTGGGGGAGAGACGAGTCGATCCCGGTGGTCGTCGTCACGGGTGACCGTGACGCCTTTCAGTTGGTGGAGGACCCGTTCGTGAAGGTGCTCTATAACCGTCGCGGGGTCTCGGACTATTCGCTCTACGACGAGGCCGGAATCTTCGAACGCTGCGGCATCGAGTCGCGCCGCTACCCCCTCCTCGCCGCTCTTCGCGGCGACACGTCGGACAACCTGCCCGGTGTCCCGGGCGTGGGGGAGAAGACCGCGGCCAAGCTCTTCGCCCAGTACCGCGACATGGACGACCTCTACGCCCACCTGGGTGACCTGACGCCGAAACTGCGAGAGAACCTCGCCACCTTCGAAGAACGCGCGCGCAACAACGAAAAGGTGATGTTGCTCATTCGCGACGTGCCGCTCGACTTCACGCTCCACGACATCACGCTCGGGGGCTGGAATCGCTCGGAGATCGACGCCTTCTTCGACCGCTTCGAGATGAATCAGATGCGGACACGTTTCGGTCAACTGATGAAAGAAGGGCTGTTGGGCGAGGCCGGCGCGTCGTCATCGTCGTCGCAGAGCCCGACGAAGATCGCGCCCGCGCCGACGACGGCGTTGACGTCCACGTCACTCGACGCGGTGCTCGCATCGACGACGGCGCCGGTCGTGGCCTATCGCGTGTCGCGGGCCGCCGTGCTCGATGCCGAGAACGGCCTCGTCGCGGTCGGTGACATCGATGACGTGATCGAGGCGTGCGCGCGAGTTGCCCCTAGCGGTCACGACCTCAAGGCGCTCTACCGCACCGCGGCCACGACGAATCGCGTGATGAAAGAACCAGCTGACGACACCGCGATCATGGCGTTCTTGCTCGACGCCAACAGCGGTCGCTACGAACTCGCCGACGTCGCGCATCGATTCCTCGGCGAACCGATCGTCACGAGTTCGCCGTCGCTCTTCGACACGACGACGAGTGATGAGACGTTGATCAACGAAGTGGCGCTGATCGCGCGACTGCGCGAACACCTGCGCGCCGAGATCGCCCAGTGGGAACTCAACTTCGTCTACGAACAGATCGAACTCCCGCTCGTGATGGTGCTCGGGCTGATGGAGGCCCGAGGCATACGCGTCGACGTCGAGTTGCTGCGAACGATCGCGAAGGAGTTCACCGAAGAAGCGGCGTCACTCGACAAGCAGATCCAAAAAGTCGCCGGTCACGAGTTCAAGGTGAACTCGCCCCAACAACTCCAGAGCGTCCTCTTCGACGAGATGGGCCTCACGGCCGTCAAGAAGATCAAGTCGGGGTATTCGACCGACGCCTCGAGTCTCGAAGCGATCCAGGACGAGCACAAGATCATTGCGCTGATCCTGCGATATCGCGAGGTCGAGAAGTTGCGCGGCACCTACGGGGCACCGCTCATCGACGCGGTGCAGAGCGACGGGCGCATCCACGCGACGTTTCACCAGATGGTGGCGCGCACCGGGCGTCTTTCGTCCGACGGCCCGAACCTGCACAACATCCCCGTGCGCTCCAAAGAGGGCCGACGGTTGCGCTACGCGTTCATACCGAGCGAGGGTTGGCAGCTCGCGGTCTCGGACTACAACCAGATCGAACTGCGCATCCTCGCGCACCTCTCCCAGGACTCGGGACTGCTCGCCGCGTTCGCCTCCCACGAAGACGTGCACCGCACGATCGCGGCGTCGGTATTCGGCCTGGCGCCGGCCGACGTGTCACCCGAGCAGCGCGAATACGCCAAGGCCGTCTCCTACGGCCTCGCCTACGGCATGGAGGCCTTCGGACTCAGCCGTCGTCTCGGCGTGCCGGTCTCGGCGGCCAAGGAGATCATGGACAAGTACTTCACCGGGTTCCCGTCGCTGCGCGCGTACATGGACCAGACGATCAAGGACATCCGGGCTAAGGGCTACTCGCGCACCGAATTCGGTCGCATCCGTCCCTTCCCCGACATCGCCACCGCGAGTGGTCCGCAACGCCAGGCGGCCGAGCGCCAGGCCATGAATTCGGGCATCCAGGGACTCGCGGCCGACATCTTCAAGTCGGCCCTCGTGCGCTTGGACCGTCAGCTTCGCTCCGAGGACCTTCAGGCGCGACTCATCCTCCAGGTGCACGACGAAGTCCTCGTCGAGGCACCGAGTGAGGAGAAGGAGCGCGTCGAGGCCGTGATCCTCGACGCCCTGACGAACGCGGCGTCACTCAGCGTTCCTTTGGAAGTCACGCTCCACTGGGGCGAGAACTGGGCCGCCGCCAAGGGCTGAGAGCGACCCGACTAGAGTTGTCAGTTGGGTTTACACCGGAGACCCACTCCCTATTGCCTAGCTGACCCCGGTGTGGTCGTATGAAAGAAGTACGCATGTCGGATGGCACCAGCCTCCTCTCCGCCCAGCAGATGGGAACCTTTGACGAAGACGGGAATTACCTCCCGCGCGTCATCACCGAAGACGACATGGTCGGCACCGACCTCGCCACCCTCGTTGGCGACAGTGTCCTCGAATTCGAAGACGGTGACCTCGTCACCGGCACCGTGGTCAAGATCGACCACGACGAAGTACTGCTCGACATCGGCTTCAAGTCCGAGGGCGTCATCCCGGCGCGCGAGCTCTCCATCCGCAACGACGTCGATCCCTCCGAGATCGTGTCGATCGGTGACAAGATCGAATGCCTGGTCCTGCAAAAAGAGGACAAGGAGGGACGACTCGTCCTCTCCAAGAAGCGCGCGCAGTACGAGAAGGCGTGGAGCAACATCGAAGAGTTGAAGAACCGCGACGAAGTCGTGAAGGGCGTCGTCATCGAAGTCGTGAAGGGCGGGCTCATCGTCGACATCGGTCTTCGCGGATTCTTGCCAGCGTCGCTCGTGGAACTGCGACGCGTACGCGAACTCCAGCCCTACATCGGCAAGACCGTCGAGGCGAAGATCATCGAACTCGACCGCAACCGCAACAACGTCGTGCTCTCGCGCCGCGCGTGGCTCGAAGAGACCCAGAAGGAACAGCGCGGCGACTTCCTCTCGAACCTCAAGCCCGGCGAGCGCCGCCACGGGGTCATCTCCTCGGTCGTCAACTTCGGTGCCTTCGTGGACCTGGGCGGTATGGACGGACTCATCCACGTCTCGGAGCTCAGTTGGAAGCACATCGATCACCCGAGCCAGGTCGTCGCGGTCGGCGACGAGGTGGACGTGGAGGTCCTCGACGTCGACTTCTCCAAGGAGCGCATCTCGCTCTCGCTGAAGGCGACCCAGTCCGACCCGTGGCAGGTCTTCGCCGACAGCCACTCGGTCGACCAGCTCGTCTACGGTCGCGTCACGAAGCTCGTACCCTTCGGCGCGTTCGTCCAAGTGGGCGAGGGGATCGAAGGACTCGTGCACATCTCGGAGATGGCCGCACACCACGTCGAGTCACCGGACCAGGTCGTCACCGCCGGTGAGGAACTGTGGGTCAAGATCATCGAGCTCGACACGGCGCGTCGTCGTATCAGCCTCTCGATCAAGCAGGCCGCGGAAGGTGGCGAGGTCTCCGAGGAGTACCGTGAGGCCTTCGGCAGCCACGCCTACGACAACGAGGGCAACTACATCGGCGCCATCGAATACGGCGAGTTCACGCCCGAGACCGAAGCGCAGGCCGCGTGGGCCGAGTACGCCGTTGAGGTCAC
This sequence comes from uncultured Acidimicrobiaceae bacterium, assembly GCA_937881055.1. Taxonomy (GTDB): domain Bacteria; phylum Actinomycetota; class Acidimicrobiia; order Acidimicrobiales; family RAAP-2; genus RAAP-2. Next base: position 26,128 of record CALGFJ010000337.1, read on the forward strand.
GCCGAAAGCGAGCGACGACGAGGTCGCGGCGTCAGAACCGGCGTCCGTCGAGGACGTGGCGGACACAACTGACGACACCGACGCGACCGACACCGACACGACCGACACCGACACGACCGACACGACCGACACGACAGACGCGACCGAAAGCGAATAGTCGCTCAGCCCTCAAGAGGGGTGCGTGTCGTCGATTGATGGTGGATAGTCAAGGGGTAGTGGCACGACACCATGTGATTCGGCGCGACCTCCTGGGGTAGCGGCTCAACGTCGGCGCACTTCTGGGTGGCGTTGGGACAGCGTGTGCGAAAGCGACAGCCACTCGGCGGATTCATCGGGCTCGGTGGTTCACCCTCGAGGGTTTGGGCGTGCATCGGCGAGTCGGGGTCGGCTTCCAAGGCGGCGCCGAGCAAGAACTCGGTATACGGATGGGCCGGTGACTCATAGAGAGTGTCGGCTGGACCGATCTCACAGATCTTGCCCAGGTACATGACCGCGACGCGGTCGCTCACGTTCTTCACGACGGCGAGGTCGTGGGCGATGAAGAGCAGCGTGAGGCCGTACTCGGCCTTCAGGTCCTCCAGCAGGTTCAGGATCTGGGCCTGGACCGAGACGTCGAGGGCCGAGACCATCTCGTCGCAGATGAGGAGCTTGGGTCGCATCGCGAGCGAGCGCGCGATGGAGATGCGTTGGCATTGACCGCCCGAGAATTGGCGGGCGTAGCGGTTGCCGTAGACCGAGGGGTCGATGCCGACCTTGCTCAAGAGGTCGCTGATGAGCGTGTCGCGTTCGAGCCCGGTCACGGTCTTCCAGCAATCCAGGGGTTCGGCGACGATGTCCTTCACGCGCCGGCGGGGGTTCAACGAGCTGATCGGGTCCTGGAAGATCATCTGCATGCGCGTTCGCGCGCTGCGCAGGGACTTGCCGGACTCCTTGGTGATGTCGACGCCCTCCAACAACACCGTCCCCTTGGACGGTTCGACGATGCGCATCAGCGCCTTGCCGGTGGTCGACTTGCCACAACCCGACTCGCCCACGAGACCGAGGGTCTCGCCCTCCATGATCTCGAAACTGACGCCGGCGACCGCGCTGACGGCGTGGCCGTGGACGTAGAACGTGACCTCGAGGTCATTGACGCTCAAGAGTGGGGTGCGCACGTCACTCATGGCAGGGTCGCCTCGGCGTTCACGGGCAACGGATTCCAGCAGGCGAAACTGTGGCCCGGCTCAACGGAGGGCTGCAACTCGGGGCGCACAAGATGGCACTGGTCGGTCGCGTACTTGCAGCGCGGTGCGAAACTGCAGCCGTCGGAGAGATTCAGAAGGTTGGGCGGTCGCCCGGGGATGGTGATGAGACGCGTGTGGCTCTTGTTGGAGACCTTCGGTGAACTCTCCAACAGGGCCCGGGTGTAGGGCATGCGGTGGTGGTAGAAGACGTCGCGCGTCGTGCCGGTCTCGACGATCCGACCGGCGTACATCACGACGATGCGTGACGTCCTCGTCGCCACGACACCGAGGTCGTGTGTCACCAGGATGACCGACATCTCGAGGCGTTCCTTCAACTCGTCGAGGAGGTTGAGGATCTGCGCCTGGATCGTGACGTCGAGACCAGTCGTCGGTTCGTCGGCCATCAGAAGCTTCGGGGAGCAGGCGAGGGCGATCGCGATCACCACGCGCTGGCGCATGCCGCCTGAGAGTTGACCCGGATAGGCGTTGTAGCGCTGCACGGGCGAGGGGATCCCGACGAGTTCCAGCAGTTCGATCGCACGGGCCTTGGCGTCCTTTCGGTTCATGCCGAGGCGCACTCGCAACGCCTCGTCGATCTGCTTGCCGATGCGCATTACGGGATTGAGCGAGGTCATCGGGTCCTGGAAGACCATGGCGACCTCGGTGCCCCAAATGGTGCGCTTCTCGTTCTCGCTCGCACCGACGACTTCGAAGCCGTCGATAATGGACGAGCCCGTGACGGTTGTGTTGACGCGCGGCTGCAGTCCCATGATCGTGCGCGACAAGACGGTCTTTCCCGAACCGGACTCTCCGACGATGCCGAGGGTCTCGTTGCGCTCGAGGTCGAACGAGACACCGGCCACGGCAGCGAGGTCGCCACCGGCGGTGGCGAACGTCGTCGTGAGGTCCTTGACGACCAGTAACTTGTCGTCGCTCATAGCTTGACCTCCGTGACGTCAAAGTGCGACCGGATGCGGTCGCCGATGAAGTTCAGTGCGATGAGAAAGAGGCACAGCGCCAGCGACGGGAAGAAGGCCAGCCACACGTTCTGGGAGAGTACGGTACGGGCCTCGTTGATCATGTTGCCCCAACTCGGCGTCGGTGGGTTCACCGAGAGACCGAGGAACGCGAGCGCCCCCTCGAGGGTGATGACGGTGGCCACCCCGATCAGGAAAAACGAGACCGCGATCGGAGCGATGTTCGGCAACAACTCCTTCATCAGGATCCGACGATCGGTCGCACCCTGCACCTTCGCGGCGATGACGTAGTCCTTGGTGGCGACACTCAACGTCGCCGTTCGAATCACGCGGTAGACCAAAGGAATCGACGCGATGCCGATCACGACGATGATCTTGAACATCGATCGTGGGGTCCAGAAGGAGAGCACGGCGATCGTGGCGATGATGGCCGGGAACGCCAACAGGACGTACATGACGGTCGTGAGGATCGCGTCGAAGCGGCCGCGTCGGTAGGCGGCGAGCATCCCCAACGGGGCACCGATACCGAAACCGATCACGATCGCCCCGATACCGACCGTGATCGAGACCCTCGAGCCGTAGACGATGCGCGAAAAGATGTCGCGACCGAGGTCGTCGGTACCGAAGATGTGGTGGAGTCCGGGCCCGATGTTGATCGCGTTGAAGTTCTCGTACAAGGGATTGGGCAGCGGCAGGAGGTTGGCGAAGATGGCGCCGAAGACGTTGAGGCCGATCCAGAAGACGCAGATCCAGAAGAACAGCCCCAGTGGCTCGCCCTTCTCGGGCTTCTCGACCATCATCAGGGCCGCCTCTTCCAGGCTGAAGTTACTCACGACTGATCCTCGGATCGACAATATTTATTACGAAGTCGAAGAAGAAGTTGATCGCGACGACGAGTACTGACACCGTGAGGACGATGCCCTGCACGACGAGGAAATCGCTCTCGTTGATCGCCAGGATCAACGTATAGCCGAGGCCTGGTATTTGCAGTAGGTACTGGACGACGAAACCGGCCGCCAAGAGGCTCCCGATGTTGACACTGGCGGCGCCGAGCAACGCGACCGACGAAGGGCGAAAGGCGTGGCGCCACATGATGCGACGCTGGCTGATCCCTTTGGAACGCGCCATGGTGATGAACTCTTCTTGCAAGGTCGCGATGAGATCGCTGCGCAACACCCGGTAGTAGATGACGTAACTGACGGTGGCGAGCGTGAAGGCCGGTAACGAGAGGCTCTCGAGGTTGGTGATCCAGTCAGTGGCGAAGGGCACATAGGCCGACGGACCGGTGGCCGACACGCCGAGTTTCAGCGAGATGAAGAGCACCAGGACGACGATCAATATGTACGGGGGGATCGAGAGCAGGGTGAAACTGGTGGCGCCGAGCACGCGGTCGAGGATGCCGTCGGGCTTGCGCGCCGAACGCATGGCGGTCGGAATCGCCGCGGCGAATGCCATGATTTGTGAGATGACGATGATCTCGGCGTCGATCGGCAGCGCGGAGCGGATCACCGAGGCCACGGTGGTCTGGGAGATGAAGGAGATACCGAGGTTGCCGCGCATAATATTGCCGAGCCAGACGAAGTACTGCAAGTAGATCGGTTTGCTCAGCCCTAACTGCTTGTAGAGGATCGCCTTAGCCTCGGGCGTGGCCCCGAAGCCGAGGATCACCGTGGCCGGATTCCCGGGCAACAGGTGGATCAGGTAGAAGCTTCCGACCGAAATGACGAAGACGATGCCGACGAGCAGCATCAGTCGTTTCGTCAAATATCTAAGCACTTCCCCCCCTGGAGAGACTGTTACGACATTACTCAACACCACTGGGGACGACGGAGCACCCCCAAGTCGCGAACCGACGTGTAGCAGGCTCTGACTACCGTGGTTGAATGAAAAGAATTGTCATCGCCGGTGGCATCGGCGCGGGAAAGTCAGCGGTCGCTGATCGGCTCCGCGGCCTCGGTTTTGACGTCGTGGACGCTGATGACGTGGCCCACGACGTCACGAATCCGGGCACCCCGACGCTCTCGGCGCTGGTCGACGCGTTCGGCACAGCCGTCCTCGACGAACAGGGGTCACTCGATCGGGCGTTCGTCGCCGAAATCGTCTTCCATGACCATTCGGCGCTGCGCCGGTTGAATGCGATCACGCACGCTCCGATCGGTGTCGAGATCGCGCAGCGCCTCGCCACGGCGAACGGCGACGCGGTCTTTTGTGCGATCCCGCTCTTTCGTCCCGAGCATCGCGCAGCCCTCGCCGTCGACGCCGTGTGGGCGGTGCAGGTATCGCCCGAGACCGCGGTTC
>CALGFJ010000338.1 GCA_937881055.1 uncultured Acidimicrobiaceae bacterium
GAGCCGTAGGCCTCGAGCGTCTCGGTATTGGCGTCGTGCTGCAGATACAACGCAAACTGGTCGACACCGATGGCGCGCAACTCTTCCAGTCGTTCGATGTGACGTTCTTCCGGCCCCAAAAGGCAGAAACGATCGACGACCTCGTCGGGCACGAATTCGGTATGGGTGTTGCCGGCCCGACCATGCTCGCTGTAGTCGTAACCCTCACGACCCTTGATGTAGTCCGTCAGCGCGACCGGGATCGGGGAATCGGGGTCGCTGCCGTAGCGCTGGACGATGTCCGCGACGTGGTTGCCCACCATGCCCCCGAACCAACGGCACTGATCTCGTTGGTGAGCGATGTCATCGCCGACGTACGCGGGCGCCGCGACGCAGAACGTCAATGCGTCGGGATCGCGCCCCGCATTCGCGGCCGCGTCGCGCACCGCCGTGATCATCCATCGCGCGATGTCCGGATCGGCCAACTGCAAAATGAATCCGTCACCGACTTCGCCGGCGAGCGTGAGCGCCTTGGGACCGTAGGCCGCGACCCAGACCTCGAGTTCGCTCTTCTCGCCCCAAGGGAATCGAAGCGTCGAACCGTGGTACTCGACCGAACGGCCGTTGGCGAGTTCTCGAATGACGTCAATCGACTCTCGTAAGGTCGCGAGCGTCGTCGGCTTCCCGTTCGTCACGCGAACAGCCGAATCCCCGCGCCCGATCCCACAGATCGTTCGATTGCCGTACATCTCGTTCAGCGTGGCGAAGAGACTCGCGGTCACCGTCCAGTCGCGCGTCGCGGGGTTCGTGACCATCGGTCCGACTTTGATCGAGCGCGTCGAGGCCAGGATCTGGCTGTAGATGACGAAGGGCTCTTCCCACAAGATGTGCGAATCAAATGTCCACACGTAATGGAAACCCAACTGTTCCGCGCGCGTCGCAAGCTCAACGACCCGAGAGGCCGGCGGATTGGTCTGTAGTACGACACCAAAGTCCATGATCACATCCTTCGCCTGATAGAGACCGCTCCGCGACTTGCGTTACAACAGGTACTGGCTCAGACCTCTTCGCAAGAACTTCCCGTGCCCGACGGCACCGGTGAACGAGTTGTTCTCGACGACGACGCGACCACGCGACAGTACGGTCACGACCCTGCCGTCGACGTGCATGCCCTCGTAGGCCGAGTGGTCCATGTTCATGTGGTGCGTCTTCACACTGATATCGGTCGTGCCCTTCGGGTCGTAGATAACGATGTCGGCATCAGAACCGGGCGCGATCACACCCTTCTTCGGGTACAGGCCGAACATCCGCGCCGGCGTCGTCGACGCCAACTCGATCCATCGCGACAGCGTTATCTCACCCGTCACGACGCCCTGATAGAGCAGGTCCATCCGGTGTTCGACCGAGCCGATGCCGTTGGGGATCTTGGAGAAGTTCCCGAGTCCGAGTTCCTTCTGGTCCTTCATGCAGAACGGACAGTGGTCGGTACTGACGACCGAGACGTCGTTCGTGCGTAGGGCGCGCCACAGCGAATCCTGGTGTCCCTCGGCGCGCGAGCGAAGCGGCGTGGAACAGACGTAGGCCGCACCTTCGAAGCCCGGTTTGGAGAGATGCTCTTCGAGGCTCAGGTAGAGATACTGCGGGCAGGTCTCGGCGAAGACGTTCGCACCCATTCCTCGAGCGAGCGCAATGGTGTCGACCGCTTCTTTGCAACTCACGTGCACGATATAGAGAGGCGCCTTAGCGACTCGGGCCAACATGATCGCCCGGTGCGTCGCCTCCTCTTCCATCTCGACCGGTCTCGTGAGCGAGTGATAGCGCGGATCGGTTTCGCCGCGCTCGATCGCTTGGGCGACGAGGACGTCGATGGCCGGTCCGTTCTCGGCGTGCATCATGATGGTGACGCCCAGCTCCGAGGCCGTCTGCATCGCTCGAAGGATCTGTCCGTCGTCGGAGTAGAAGACGCCGGGATACGCCATGAACAGTTTGAAGCTCGTGACGCCTTCGTTGTTCGTCAGGTCGGCCATGGCCTTCAGGGCCGCGTCGTCGACACCACCGATGATCTGGTGGAAGCCGTAGTCGATCGCACAGTTGCCGTCGGCCTTCTCGTGCCACGCGGCCAATCCGTCGTGCACGTCTTCACCGGTTCGTTGCACCGCGAAGTCGACGATCGACGTCGTGCCCCCGAAGGCCGCGGCGATCGTGCCCGTCTCGAACGTGTCCGACGCGTTCGTTCCGCCGAAGGGCAGTTCCATGTGCGTATGGACGTCGACACCACCGGGAATGACGTACTTCCCCGACGCGTCGAGGACCCGATCACAACTCGGCTTCACGCTCTCGAAATAGCCCGGCGTGCCGAGCGCGGCGATCTCGTCGCCGTCAATCAAGACGTCGTAGTCCTGGGCTCCGCTCGACGAGACGACCTGGCCACCGGTGATGAGTACGCGCGCCATGACTTACCAGTCCGTGAGGGGTTCGTACATGTCGGGACGTCGATCGCGGTAGAAGGCCCACTGCTCGCGAACCTCTTTCAAGAGGTCCATGTCGAGGTCGCGCACGACCAGTTCTTCGTCGTCCGTACTGGCCACCTCGCCAACGAACTGTCCGCGGGGATTCACGAAGTAACTCTGACCGTAAAAGTCATTCGTTCCCAATTCTTCGACACCGACGCGGTTGATCGCTCCGATGAAGTACTCGTTCGCGACGGCGGACGCGGGCTGCTCGAGCTGCCAGAGGTACGCCGACAGACCACGACTCGTCGCCGAAGGATTGAAGACGATTTTGGCGCCGGCGAGGCCCAAGGCGCGCCACCCCTCCGGGAAGTGTCGGTCGTAACAGATGTAGACACCGACGCGACCGACGGCGGTGTCGAAGATCGGATAGCCGAGGTTGCCCGGTCGAAAGTAGAACTTCTCCCAAAATCCGCTCACCTGCGGAATATGCGTCTTGCGATATTTGCCGAGGTATGTGCCGTCGGCGTCGATCACGGCCGCCGTGTTGTAGAGGACGCCCTCTTGCTCCATCTCGTAGACGGGGAGGATCATCACCATGTTGAGTTCGGCGGCGAGCGCCATGAAACGCTGCGTCGTCGGTCCTTCCGGCACGGCCTCGGCGTAGTCGTAGTAGGTCGCGTCCTGCACCTGGCAAAAATAGGGACCGTAAAACAGTTCTTGGAAACAAATCACTTGCGCGCCTTGGGACGCGGCGGCGCGAGCGTGCTGCTCGTGGAGATCGATCATCGAGTCCTTGTCGCCGGTCCACGCGGTCTGCACCAGCGCTGCTCTCACTACGTCGGTCATCGGACCCCCTTTCGAGCACACATCAGTCGTGTCCTCTTCGAATAGAAAGAACCATAGACAATGTTTCCGGGCGCCGTTACGTGCGGGCGACGTGATCGAACACGGTTCACCGGGTTAACGGCGAGTCACGATGGGCTTCGAGGATGGTCCGAGTCGTAGCCCCGGCGGCGGGGTGCAGTACCTCGTCAACGTGCCCGCTAACGCGTTCACGAACGTCAGCTCATTCTTCGAAGGCACCGAAATCGCCACCGGCGCTCCGTAGCCCGTCACCATCTCGCTCGCGTGGACGATTGCCCACGTGCCGCCTTGGGTCGCCGAGGTCGTGAATTCGATGCGACCAATCTTCCCCGCCGCATTGACATCGAGCGTCATTGAGAGTGCGCCGAGTGGACCTTGGGTTGCCGGGTTGGCCAACCACGTCGGGAGTGTCGATTCACGGCGACTGACCACGCTCTTCGCGGACGAATGGCGAACGGATATCGCGTACTGGTGCATTGCGACGCCGTCGACATTTACCACACCTTCATCAGTCAACACGGCACCGGGCCGAGTCAACAACGCCAGTCCGGCGAGCGGACTCCCGGTCGATCCCAGCGCCGACGGCCGATTCGACGCCTTAAAGGGCAACGAGATCCACGGCGTCGGAAAACTGGCGCCCACGGTGCCCGCCAGTTTGAGGTACATGATGCGATTGGAATAGACCATCGACTCCGTGCCCAGTTGGCTTAGCGCGCCGGTGTAGTCAAGCGTCGCCGAGCAGGCATCGATTCGGAGGTCGCACTTCCCGCTTCCCTTGGCCGTCCCAATCTGTCCTTCTACGTCAATCGATTCCGAGATATCGAGAGCGGCCGTGTTCGTCGCGAGCGTCGACACGAGCGCTGCGCGAACGGCGCTCGAGGCACCGGCCGACGACGAACCTGAGACGCGAAGACCTACGGCGATCGCCGCAACGACGACGACGATCAGCATCCCGACGATCGCCACCGTTTTGGAAGGACCCGACGTTGCACCCGAGGAGCCGTCTCCCAACGTGGGTTCTTCACGCGGTTTCATTGGTCCGTCGGCCATCGCCAACTCGCTTCTCTTGATCTACGGCCCAGAGTACCGTCGTGCACCAGATTTCCCTGCGAGAGTTTGGCGGAGTTCTTGTCAACCATACGACCGCTGGCGGAGCCGAACTCACCGATTGCCCCTCGTCAACCGGGGGTTCATCAGGGTGCGCAGAGGGTTTTCCCCTATTACAAATGGGAGCCCCACCGATGAAGATTGCGCACGTGATCGTAAAAGGACGTTCTCCAACACAACGTCGTCGGACTCGCAGCGAAGGGCGAAGTCTCGATAGTCGCGGACGCTCAAGAACCAGATCGCTGACGCGATTCGTTCGAGAATGCAACGTCGCATCATGACATGACGTCACTGACACGATCTCCGACCTCGCGCCGTAGCACTCTTCGTTGGCTCGTCCACGTCGGACTGATCGCATCAACGATTACGTCGCTGGTGCTGGAGCCGGTGCTCTCATTGCACATTGCCTTCGGAGTGGTGTTCGTGGTGCTTGTCGGATGTCACCTCGTCCAGCGACGGCGAATCTCAACACGGATGGCCATCCGACTGCTCCACGTCCGAAAACTCCTCGAGCCCGCGGGTCGGCTCGCGCTCGCCGACGGCCTCCTCTTCATCATCTCGTCGGCGATGCTGTTCTCCGGATTCTGGGACCTGTGGGCACCGCACCACACGAAGATCCGGTGGCACGCCATCACGGGAGTGGTTCTGACTCTCTATCTCGCCGTGCACACGATTCGACGATGGAGACGGCTGCGCTTCTCTCAGATTCGCTGACGGGAAGAATCATCCCAGTTGGGATTCATCCGAATCGTCCGACGATCGACGTTCAACGCCGGGTCAGGCAATTCGCTCGATCGCCAACGCACTGCGTTGTGCGATGCCCGCGTAGCCGAACTCGTCAGCAATCGACGCCGCGCGGGTCAAGAGTTCTCGAGCCCTGAGGACGTCGTCATTCTCGTTACGAGCAATCAGCATTTGTCCCCATAGAAGATCCGTCTGGGCACCGAAGAATCGCGCGTCAAACCGATCGCTGAACGAGCGGGCCGCGGAGAAATACTGATCCGCTTCGTCGTGGCGGTTGAGAATCGTCGCCAAACCCCCGAGGCAGTTGGCCACCGGCCCTTCGGCCGTGACGCCCCCGGCACTGGAGAACTGCTCCGACCACGGCACCAAGACGTCGAAGAACGGTTGCGCGAACTGTGGATCGCCGA
>CALGFJ010000339.1 GCA_937881055.1 uncultured Acidimicrobiaceae bacterium
GACGACCTTTTGCTGGTTGCCGCCCGAGAGTGCACTGAGCGGCTCGGCCTCGCTCTGAGCGCGAATGTCGTACTCGGCGATGCGGCGCGTGCCGTTCTCCTCGATCGCCTTCAGCTTGCGGCCCCACCACGCCTTGTACTGAGAACTACCCAACTGGTCAAGGACGAGGTTGTCCGCAATTGACAATGACAGCACGAGGCCGTGGCGCTGTCGGTCCTCGGGGACGTGACCAACGCCGGCGTCGAGCACGTCGCGCACGGTTCGGCCGACCAGGTCCATCCCGTTCAGCACCACCGAACCCGCCGACGCGTGTCGCAGCCCTGTGAGCGCCTCCACCAGCTCGGTCTGTCCGTTTCCCTGGACACCCGCGAACGCCAGGATCTCGCCCGCCCGGACCTCGAACGAGACGCCCTTCACCGCGGTCAGTCCCCGATCGTCCTGGACAAAGAGGTTCGTGACCTCGAGGACCACGTCGCCGGTGTGGGCGGGGGGCTTCTCGACGACGAGGTTGACGTCGCGACCCACCATCATCGTGGCGAGTGCGGCCTCGTCGGTCTCCGCGGGCGTTGTCGTGCCCACGACCTCTCCGAGGCGCATCACGGTGATGACGTCGGCGATCTCGAGGACTTCTTTCAACTTGTGCGTGATGAAGATGATGGACTTGCCCTGCGACTTCAACGTGCGCATGACGATCATCAGCGCGTCGGTCTCTTGAGGGGTGAGGACGGCCGTCGGCTCGTCGAGAATGAGGATCTCGGCGTTGTGGCTGAGGGCCTTAAGGATCTCGACGCGCTGTTGCGTGCCGATGGGAAGGTTCTCGATCGTGGCGTTGGGGTCGATATCGAAGTTGTACTCCTTGGCGAGGGCGACGATACGATCGGTGGCGCTGCGATGGTCGATGAACGGCCAGGGCTTAACGGGCTCGCTACCGAGGATGATGTTGTCAGAGACCGTGAAGACCGGTATCAACATGAAGTGCTGGTGCACCATGCCGATTCGGTGCGTGACGGCGTCCTTGGGGTCGCGAATGCTCACGACCTCGTCGTTGATGAGTAGCTGGCCGCTGTCGGGCGTGATCATCCCGTAGAGCACGTTCATCAGCGTGGTCTTGCCCGCGCCGTTCTCTCCGAGCAGGCCGTGTATCTGTCCCGGCTCGACGACGAGATCGACATTCTTGTTGGCCGCGAGCGAACCGAAGTGCTTGGTGACCGCTCGAAGTTCCAGCTTCATGAGTCTCAAACCTAATCGGGATATGAAACGCAACGGGGGCCGAATCCGAAGACTCGGCCCCCGTTTGCGGGTGTTAATTCGTGTGTACTATTTGCCACCGACCGGGATCTTGATGGTGCCGTTTTCGATCCCCGTGGTGAGTGTCGCGATGGCCGCGAGCGTTGCCGCGCTGTTCGCCTTGCCCATCGTGCCGTGATCCTCAATGAAGGCGGCGCCGCCGTTCTTCAGCGTGCCGATGTAGTCGGCACCGGCGAACTTACCCGTCGCCTGCTCCAGGACGGCTGCCTTCACCGACGCTGTCACGCCTTTGGTGACCGAATTGAGGAACAGGTTGCAGTCGGTTGCGTCGTTGACGCAGCCGTCGGTGTCAACCCACTCCACGTTCGCCTTTAGCGAGTGAGCCTTGTTCCAGGTGTTCACTGCGGCCGTCGTGCCGAGGCCGTCGGAGCCGGCGACCGGGAAGACAGTCGTCACGCCCTGGTTCAGGAAGGCGGTCGTGTCGGACGCCGCAGTGGTCTGGTCAGTGAAGGAGCCGATGAAGGTACCCTTTTGGGTCTTCTCGTTCCAACCGAGCACCGCGACCGGGGCCTTCGGCTTCATCTTCGTGTTGTAGTACTGGACGCCGTCGTAGAAGCCGTCCATGTAGTAGGTCACGGAGCTGAATTGCTGGCCACCGTAGGTCGCGACCTTGGGCGCCGCAGCGTTGTGCGCCACGGCGTACGCCGCCGCCTCGTAACCGCCGAGGAACGCGTCCTGCTGGGTCTGGTAGGTCAGGCCCAGGATGTTCTTGGCCGTTCCCGTGTAGGGCGGCACCGCAATACCGTCCTTACCGGGGCTCGCGTTGCCGTTGTCGACCTGCGCGAAATGATCCGTCTTGTTCTTCTGCGCGGCGTTCCACGTCGCGTCGGACATCAAGAAGCCGACCGTGATGATGATGCTGCAGTGCTGCGAGACGAACGACCCCAACTCTGTCACGTAGGTGGATTCGGTGCCGTTGGACGGCGTCGACTGCACTTCGGTCTTGATGTACTTCGGGGCGACCTTCGCGGCCTGCTTTAGACCAAGGTAGGCCGAGGCGTTGAACGACTTGTCGTTGATGCCACCGGTGTCGGTGACCTCGCAGGCCAACGTCTTCTGATACTTCGTCGTCGCGCCAGACGAGCCAGCCGCGCCGATTGAGATTCCCGTCAACAGCAGACAGGCGGCACTGGCCGAGAGAGCGATGCGCCCTATGCGGCCTCTTCCGATTGAAATCATTGCACTCCCCTTTGAATGTTGTGGACGGTTCTTTCGAAACCGTTGACGCCGTTGACGTCTGTCCGAGCGTGAGCATAACAAGGAACGTTGGGGCACGTCAGTGCAGACGTTCAAGTCTTCGGCGAACGTCGACG
>CALGFJ010000340.1 GCA_937881055.1 uncultured Acidimicrobiaceae bacterium
ATGATCGAGTTGAGGAACACTTCTTCCTCGCGGAGTCACTGGACACGTAGTAACGATGCACATCGAGTTGTGCTGTGGCAACAGTCATGACCTATTAACGCGCCGCGCGTATCGCAGTGCAACGGTGGGACCGTACCAATTGACTCTCAATCAACAGGTTTCGCTACCGACTCCTAGCTGGGGCGTCAAAAAGAACTGATCAACACGTTTGATTGATTCGCCTCGGAGGTATCAGGGAAATCCTTCACCAAGAGCGTCTGGCAAAATCAAATCCGACCTCCAATCGAGTCGCCCACAATGGGCCTCGACGTCGAGGAGAAGTTGACGATACAAACTCGCCCCAACCCTCCCCGAGCTCTCGATCATGTCGTAGTATTTGGCACATTCTGATTGGCGCCTGTGGCGCGATGTCTTGAAGGGGGCAGTGTGTCCGTATTCGTTGAGCCGGCGAACCGAGCGCCGGAAAAAGGACTCAAGACTGGCGCACTCGGTCTGATCTCCAGCACAGTTATCGGTATTGCCTCAACGGCACCGGCCTACAGCCTGGCCGCCACCCTTGGTTTCGTCGTCGTGGCAATCGGCCTCCAGGCACCGATCGTGACGATTTTGGCCTTCGTCCCGATGTTCTTCGTCTCGCTCGCTTTCCAGCAGATGAATAAAGCCGATCCCGACTGCGGCGCCAGTTTCACCTGGGCGACTCGGGCCTTCAGCCCGCGCGTGGGCTGGATGGGCGGTTGGGGTGTCCTCGCGGCCGACATCATCGTCATGGCCAGCCTCGCGCAGATCGCCGGTCAGTACGTCTTCGACCTCTTCAACGCCAACGGCATTGGTCACGACGCGTCGAGCGTGTGGGTGCTGCTCGTCGGCATCGCCTGGATCGTCGCCATGACGGGGATCTGCTACGTCGGCATCGAGATCTCGGCGAACTTTCAAAAGGCGCTACTCGGTGTTGAACTGACCATGCTGATCGTCATGTCGGTGTGGGCCCTCATTCGCGTGGGCGACGGTTCGGCCCCAATCGGGCACATCGCCGTCGCCGCGTCGTGGTTCAATCCGTTCGCCATCAAACACTTCAGTTATTTCGTCATCGGTCTGTCCGACATGCTCTTCATCTACTGGGGCTGGGACACCGCTCTGAACTTGAACGAGGAGTCGAAGGACGCCGCAAACATTCCCGGCAAAGCCGGCGTCTACTCGACCTTCATCTTGCTCGGGATCTACGCGCTCGTCATTCTCGCTACCGAGTCCTTCGCCGGAATCGGCACTCACGGCATCGGTCTCGGAAACCAGAATCACACGAACGACGTACTGTCCATCCTCGGCCCGGCGATATTCGGTCACTCGACCGTGGCCTCGATCCTCGATCACCTCTTGCTCTTGATGGTTCTCTCCTCGGCGGCGGCCTCGACCCAGACGACGATCTTGCCCACGGCGCGAACGGTGCTCTCGATGTCGGTGCACAAGGCGCTGCCGGACGTCTTCAAAAAAATGCACCGTCGATTCCTCACCCCGACCGTCGCGACGATTAGCTTCGGGGTCGCTTCCATCGTGCTCTACGTCATAATGAACTCGATCTCCGCTGGTCACGTCATCGCCGACTCGGTGGACTCGCTCGGTACGATGATTGCCTTCTACTACGGCTTGACCGGATTCTCCTGCTTCTGGTACTACCGCAAGCAACTCACCAAGAGCGTCCACAACTTCTTCATCCAGGGCCTCGCGCCGCTCATCGGCGGACTGATCCTCTGGTCCATCCTCGGCTGGACGTTCTGGTACTACTGGAATCCCGTCGAGAGTTACACGCATTTCGAACTGTTCGGCCGCAATATCGGTGGCACGTTCACGCTCGACGTTGGCGCCCTGTTGCTGGGTCTCATTTTGATGTTCACGATGAACGCGTTTCGCCCAGCCTTCTTCCGTGGTGAGACGCTGACGCGCAATTCGCCGACGCTCGTGACCGAGGAGTTCGTTGCCCCGACCGATCCGGTCGACTGACGTGAGAAAGCAGGGACTATGACAAACAACCCACGTATCGTCGTCGGCGTCGACGGATCGCCCCTCTCGATGAACGCCGTCGATTTTGCCGTCGAGGAGGCGCGACTTCGCCACGGCCATCTGCACGTCACGTACGCCTACCCGGTCATGGAGAGACCGGTCACCGGTTCGACCGGCAAGGACTACTACGAGCAGGTCGAGGCCGAGGCCCGTGAGTTCTTGGAGGGCATCAAATCGCACGCACCGTCGACCGACGGGGTCGAGGTCGAGTGGCTCGCCGTGCCAGGCAACCCCGCCGAGGTCCTCATAGAGGCGAGTCGCGGTGCGGCCCTGCTCGTCGTCGGTTCACGGGGCGTCGGGGGATTCATGGGACTCATGATGGGTTCGGTCTCCACCCAGTGCGTGCACCACTCGCACTGCCCGGTCCTCGTCGTACGCGAGGACCACTAAACGGCTGGCTCGAGGGCCCCTCGGCGCGAAGAGGCCAACTCGTTCTAAAGTCTCCTTCCAAGAGGGGAGCGATCAGTATTCCCCGTACTTCAGGTGGGAAAAGTCGAGATTATGCGATGCGCGTTGTGCGGCAGCGAATCCGAGGTAGAAGTTGGTCAGTGCGGTACGTGCGGCGCGTCGATTCCCGACGCCAATGTCGAACACGACGCCATCGTTGATTCGTCTCCTCGAGGCGGACAACCGTGGTTCATGAGTTTCTTCTCCGAGAAGATGCTGATCTCGCTGTGCGTCCTCATGGTCATGGGCATGATCGCGGCCACGGCGTACGCATTCGCCAATTCGGGTGCCAATGAACTGCCGGTCACGTTAGGAACGACGACCATTCAGTCATCGCCGAGCGGGGCCCAGACCATCGGAGCGCCGGTGCCGTACTCGTACTTCGCACTGCCGCTCGTTGAGTGTGCGACGACATATCCCAACCCCGTTGAGATTCCACTCACGATGCCCGCCACGATCGAAGAGGACGTGCCGACGTCACTTACGGGCGATCTCGCCGTGTACACCGACGGGCAGGGCGTCATGAAGATTCTCGGACCCACGGGATGGACGTGTTCGGCGTCGATTTCCGAAGACGGTGGCAGCACGCTCGACGTGTATCCCGCGTTCGAGCGCAATAACGCGAGCGACGAGTTCGCGACGCCACTCGGCAATCTCCCGCCCGGTTCGCCAGACCGCGAAATCTACGCGCGTCAAACCTCGGCCTGCGTGAGCTGCACCGAGACGATGGCGTGCCCGGTGTTTACGGCCGCAGCCAATGACATGGCCCGTCACATGGGTTGGAGTTGTCCCGCGGTAGCACCGACGGAAGAGACACTGAAGGCTCTTACGTCGTCGGCGACTGAAATCATCGACCCCCCCAGCGTCGTGGGAGACGCGTATCCCTCCGGTGGCGTGAACCGTGTGTACGCCGTCATGACCTATCGACATCATGACGTCAACGGCGGTTGGGAGGATTCGTGCCTCTTGCCCGCGAGCGACGTCAACGTCTGTGAAGCATCGCTCAACAACTTCTTTGCTCACTACGGAACCAAGTAGCGATCGCACGCCGTTGGGTGTGACGCACCTCCTGGGTGATGCGAAGGAGTCAGAGAGACGTCTTCGTGGATCCGTGTGGCACTGCCGTGCAAGGGTGAATCAGTGATCGGATCATTCGTCATCCGAGGGACCGTCGCAGGGCTCGTCGTCGCGGGCCTCAGCGCTCTGCCGATGCAGACCTCGACGGCTGCTCAACCACTCGCCACGTCGCCCGTGGTCAACGTCTGGAGCGAACCCGCGAGTGGTTACGGTTTTATTGATTCGGCGATCGCTTCGGCTCGAACGAGCGTTGACCTCTCGATGTACGAGCTCTCCGACGTGACCATCGAACACGAGCTCATCGCGCGCGCGGGTGCCGGCGTCGACGTCCGGGTCTTGTTGAACGCCGACTACGGGGGGACGAGTCACAACGCGGACTCGTACGCGCTCTTGCACGCGAGCAAGGTCCAAGTCGAGTGGGCGCCCGCGGACCGGATCTTCCACGCGAAGTATCTGATCGTCGACGGGCGAGCGGCCTACATCGGTACGGGCAACCTGGAAACGATCGACTACCCCTCGACGAGGGATTTCTGGGTCGAAGACGTACGGACCGCTGACGTCACTGCCGTCGAGAGAACGTTCGACGAAGACTTCGCGCGTTCGTATTCGACCGCTCAGTCCGCGGGATTGGTGTGGAGCCCCGGGTCGGAGTCAACCTTGGTGTCGCTCATCGGCTCTGCGAAGCGCACATTGCTCGTGGAGAACGAGGAGATGGACTCATCGGGTATCGAAGCCGCCCTGCGCTCGGCCGCTCGTCGAGGCGTCTCAGTGAAAGTGGTGATGACCGAATCGTCGTCGTGGTCCTCGGCGTTGGTCAACCTCGTGCGCTACGGCGTCCACGTGCGTGTGCTCAGTTCGACGCAGGTCTATATTCACGCCAAAGTGATCTGCGTCGACTGCATTGATGGTGCGGGAACCGTATTCATCGGCAGCGAGAACTTCTCCACCTCGTCACTCTCGTACAACCGGGAACTGGGCGTGATCACGACGACCCCGACCGCGGTGCTCGCCGTCGATAGGGCCGTGAACGCTGACTTCGCCGCGGGAACGACGGTTTCTGCTCCGCGCACTACGACTCCTCCGACGGTGACCGGCGCGGGCGGCGCGGTCACGATTACTTCATTCGTAACCGCGATCAGCCCCGGCGAGGAGGATTCCCTCAGCGTCCATTCGTCCAAGCCAGACGATTCGTGCGACCTGGAGGTCACCCTGCCCAGTGGTTACACCAGCGAATCGCACGGCCTCGGCGTAACTCGAGCCAACGCCGTCGGCAACGTGACGTGGACGTGGAAGATAGGCACTGGCACGGGTCCGGGTACCGCGCGCGCCACGGTCACGTGTGGCGCCGGGCGTGCGCTGAGAGACTTTGTGATCCGCTAGAAGCGAATGGGCGTCGGTCTAGAGAGCTGCGTGTACCGGGTTCTTGTCAGAACCCAACTCCTTAGGCGCTCGGATCACGATCGCCGAGATGAGCAGTCCGGCCAAGGCAATGAACGCGGCGACTTGGAACGCCGTCGTGTAGCCGTGCGTGGTAGCGACGTGCATCGCCTGGCGTGAGATCGTACTGGGTGAGGCACTGAGCGTGCTCGCGAGCTTTGACTTGTAGGCGTCGAATGCGATGGTTGACAAGATCGCGAGGCCGAGGGCGCCGCCGACCTGTTGCGTGGTGTTGAGCAGCGCTGAGGCGAGGCCGGCCTCGTTGGGTTGCACACCGGATACGGCGGTCAGTGTCAACGGGACGAATGAGAGACCCATACCCAGCGACACGATCAGTAGCGGCACGAGGATGGCCGAGTAGCCGCTATGGATCGTGAGTCGCGTCAGTAATTCGAGTCCGATGACGGCGGCCAGCGGCCCCACGAGCAGCGGCACGCGGATGCCGATCCGACCGACGAGCCGTGAGGCGAGGACGGCGGCGGTGATGATGCCGAGCGTCATGGGCAAGAAACCAAAGCCGGTCTTGAGGGCGCTCCAGCCCAAGATGTTCTGGAGGAACTGGGTGAGGA
>CALGFJ010000341.1 GCA_937881055.1 uncultured Acidimicrobiaceae bacterium
ACTCCGCCCCCTGATTCTGGTTGGCGACGTCCGCGTGCAGGCCATCGAAACCGCCCCCCGTGACGGGATCCCACATCATCACCTTCGCGTCATTGTCGCCGTCAAACCACGCGTTCGCCATTCGGATGCCTTCGAGCCACGTCGGCGAATCGTCGACCCGCAAGGCTCGGGCACAGGCGTCGGCCATCGTCGAGACCTCGATCGGCTGTTGGTCGAAGCCGGGTCCCAAGTCACCGGGTCCCGCTCCACTCGCCGGCGTGACCGAGAGGTGCCCGTCACGCGTCTCGCGCGCCAAGAGCCATGCGAGCAGTTGGAGTCCTCTCGAGACGAGCTCCGGCCGATCCAGGGCGACACCGGCCGCAATCATCGCGTCGGGCAAGAGCGCGTTGGCGTAGTAGAGACGCGGTTCGGGCCACGGCCACGCCGGGTCGGCGCCCACTTCGAACATGGAGTCGGCGGCGTCAACCATGAGTGAACGCGCTGGCACGTTCCTCGGATCGAACTCGAGGACCGCGGCGGCGCCCAACACGGCGAACGCCATCGATCGCGGGTACTGGGAGCGCTGCACGGCGGCGCGTTCGAAGAGCGCGAGAGCCGGACCGGCCACGGCGAACTGTGAACAGGCCGCGGCGGTTCCCAATCCCCAGAGACTTCGACCCCAACAGTCCTCCGTGGAACCTTCGCTGGTCCACGAGCCGTCAGCCGCGCGACGATTCCGACACTCGCCGCGCGGTCCCATCGCCTCGGCCACGAACGCCATCGAACCCTGGGCCAGGGAACGCACCGACGCGTTCGGACGAGGCTCACGAGCACTCACCACGAGGACGCGCGCCACGTCGTCGACGCAGTAGCCGTGCTCGCGACGCGGCGTCGCGTGCTCGGCGTGCTCGAACGTGCCGTAGCGGTCGGTCAACGCGACCAGGTGGTCGAATCGCGGGCTCTCGATCATCGGTTCGCTGACAGTGGTGCTCGATTGTCGAGTAACTCTTCGCCGAGGTCGGCGTAACGCGAGGCGATGAACGGCCACGCCAATTCCGGAGCGAGCCGTCGGGCTTCGCTCGCCATCGCGCTGACCAGGCCCGGCGTCGTGAGGACATGGCGAATGGCGTCGGCCAACGCTTCGGGGTCTCGACGCGGCACCACGATGCCCGCGCCACTCGAGAGAAGTTCCACCGCGTGGGGGAACGCCGTCGCGATGACGGGGCGACCAGCCGCGATGGCGTCGACCAAGACGCCCGACGTCACCTGGTCCGGCGAATCGTACGGCAAGATCACAATCATCGATTCACTTATCAAGTGCGCGAGCGAGGCCAGCGAACGGTACTCGGGATCGAAGACGACGTCCACGTAGCGCTCCTTCGCGCGTTGCATCAACATGTCGCGGTAAATATCGCCCTCGTACTCATGAACCTTGGGATGGGTGTTACCCGCGACGACGTAGATCGGCTTCGGACGGAGGTCACTCAACATCGCGAGCGCGTCGATCGCCCATTCGATGCCCTTGCCCGGCCCGAGGAGTCCCCACGTGAGCAGCCTCGGTCGCTCTTTGGAGTCCTCGAGTCGCACCGCGCTCGACACGGCAGCACCGTGAGGGATGACCGAGATCTTCCGCGCGTCGACGTCGAAGTTGGAACACAGTCGCACGCGACCGGCCTCGGTCATCACCACCACGGCGTCGGCGGCGCGAACGACGGCTTCGAGCACCAGGCGTTGATGCGCCGTCGGGTGCTCCAAGACCGTGTGCGCGACGACGATGGTCGGACGTTCAATTGCTTCCAGGACCTCGACGATCGATTCTCCGTCGGGTCCGTCGTAGATCCCGTACTCGTGTTGCACGATGACGACGTCGGCGCGATTGAGGGCGTCCATGGCGTCAATCGTCTCGACACCGTCCGAGCCGTTCAACTCGGCGACCACGATCTTGGCCGCGGGTTCTCCGTCGGCGCCGACGCGGACAATTCCGACGTCGTCACCGTATTCGTACAAGCCGCCCGAGAGCGCCGCAGCGAAGGTGGCGATGCCGCACTGCGTCGGTGGGTACGTCGAGATCATCGCGTACGTGCGTCGCTCGTGGTCATTCACGGGCATCTCTTCAAACACGTGATGCTCCCGTGCCGGAACGACCGTCAACGTTGCGCCCGACGACCAGAATACATTGGAGGAAACGGATTCGTATCACTGGTCTCCTCTCGTCTCCACATTCACAGCACTCTCAACAAACCAGGCAATCGTGCTCTTCACGTCGTCGCCAAGTGATGACTTTCGGTGGCGATCAGAGACCGGAGGTGACGAATCAGTTCGGCGATTCGAACGACCGTCGAACCCTTGTCGGCGCCTCTGACGAGCTGGCAGCCTGTTTGACTTCCAAACCCAACCTACCGGTTCTGTCCGACTCTTGGTCCGCGACGCGCAGCACAGACGTTCGGGTGATCGCTCGGTGAAGGGGCGGCGACGCTGGGGGGACCGGACGACGCCTAACCAGCCTTTCGGGCCGTCGACATCCGCGCGGTGACGTTCTCTGTCCCGGCGACGAGCGCGGAGGCGATTGTCAGCAACGTCACCACTCGGACGTCAGTCCATGAATGCGCCTCCGTTGACCGAGATCGCTTCGCCGGTGATGAATTCGGCGTCGTCGCTCGCGAGGAAGGCGACGACCTTCGCGACGTCCTCCGGCGTCTCGAGTCGACCGAGGGGCGTGTCGTCGATCCACATCTGGCGCACCGCGTCGGGATCAACGCCACGCAGTTCGGCCTCCCAGGACAGTTCGCGAATTTGCATCGGCGTCGCAACGAAACCGGGACAGACACAGTTCACTCGAATACCGTGTGGCGCGAGCTCGAACGCCATGGCTTGGGTGAGTCCGAGGACCGCGAACTTGCTCGCGACGTAGTCCGAGAGAAAGGGGACCCGTCCTTGTTTGGCGGCCATCGACGCGGTATTGATGATGCACCCCGGTGTGGCGAGCGCGATCATGGCCCTCGCCGCCGACTGACCGCAGTAGAAGATGCCGTAGGTATTCACTTCGAAGTTGCGCACGAGATCGGTTGGCGCGACGTCCACGAAGCGATGCATCTTCGATATCCCGGCGTTCGAGACCCAGACGTCGAGTCGTCCATGCTGCGCGACGACGCTGTTGACGGCGGCGTCACAGGCCTGGGGATCGGTCACGTCGAGGCGGAGGGCCTGGGCACTCTCGATCATCGACGCGGTCGCCTCGGCACTCGAGAGATCGAGATCGGTCACGACGACGTGATAGCCCCGCGCCCCGAGCGTCGCGGCGATTGCCGCGCCGATTCCTGATCCCGCGCCAGTGACGACAGCGATTGGTCGTGTCATTGCGAACTCCTTGCGAGTGAATGTGAGAGGGACTTCGTTGCTTCGTACAGCTGGTGAAACTGTTGGTAACGCTCCTCGTAGAGTGCGACGTTCGCCGGAATCGGTGAGATTATCTCACCCTCTTCCAGGGCACCCACGACGTAGGACCAATCGGCGATGACGCCGGTGCCAATGCCCGCGATGACCGCCGCGCCGTAGGAGGCACCGGGATGGTCGATTATCGAGACCAGGTCGCGATTGAGGACGTCGGCCAAGATCTGACGCCACAACCGTGACTTCGATCCGCCATTGGTAATACGGGGCCGATGAAGGACGAGCCCGTCTTCGACGAAGACGTCGAAGTGCGAGCGAAAACCGTAGGCGATCGCCTCGAGGAACGATCGGTGTAGGTCGCCTCGCGTCGTGCCGAGGTGCAGTCCGATCACCGCACCGCGCAGATCGGGGTCGTGCAGGGGTGTCTTCTCGCCCAAGAAATACGGCAGCGTCACGAGCGCTCCCGGTTCGCTCGCGGCCGCGGCGTCGTCCAATTCGGCCAGCGGCACACCGCTGAAGAGACCCTGCTCCCATCGCAACATCGATCCACTCGTCGCCATGCAACCGTTCGGCAGCCACTTGCCGGGAATGGGATAGCAGTCGAGATAGAGGCGCGGATCGAGAAACTTCTCGTCGCTGACGGCGAGGATGTCCCCCGATCCCCCGAGCTTGATAAGGCAGTCACCTTGTTCGACCAGCCCGGCTCCGTAGGCCGAGAGCACGTGGTCGGCTCCACCGACCACGATCGCCGTTCCGGCGCGAAGACCGGTCGCGGTGGCGGCCGACTCGCTGACCGCGCCGATGACTTGTCCGGGCCGCACGACGTCGAGCATCGTCGGCCAGGTGATCGGTGTCGCGGACTGCACCTCCTCGAGCACGTCACCCTCGAAATCGTAGAGACCGCTCTCGATCGCCCAGTTGTACTCGACGTGCGCACCCGCCCCCAACGCCCGAGCCAACCAATCGTACGAACCCTGCAGCGACGCCGTTCTCGACCACACCTCAGGTTCGTGTCGCGCCAGCCAGAGCGCCGTGGGAGCGACTGACTGCTGGGAGAGAACCGAACCAGTGAGCGCCAGGATGTCGACGTCGCCGAGTGCGGCTCTCACTTCGTCGATTTCCTTGGTCGCTCGGGCGTCATTTTGCAAGATCGCTCGGCGAAGCGGTTCGCCGTCTGTACCGATGGCGAGAATCGCCGGCACCATCCCCGTCACCGCGACGGCGCTGATGTCGTCCTTCGACGCCGAGGCACTCTCTAACAGTCGTGGCACGAGGGTGCACACGGCCTCCCACCACTCGTGATGGGACGCCTCAGCCCAGCCCGGGTGATCGTTGAAGAGCGCGACGCCGTGGGTGTGCGACGCGACGATGCCAACTTCGGCGTCGAGTAGTACGGCCTTCACTCCGGACGAGCCGAGGTCGACGCCGAGTAGTAGGCGGCGCCCCTCAGGCACTCCGCGCCGTATCGACGAAGCGCTTCACCCGTTCCGGGTCGACTTCATTCCACGTGTAGCCGTCGCGCTTCAACGAACTGCCGACGATGCAACCGTCGGCGAAACGGAAGAACTCCTTGATCGTCTCGGCTCGGGCGCCGGTGTTCAACAAGACCGGCACGGACTTGTCAAGTGCCTCGCGCACGTCGGCCACCGTCTTCACGTCCGGTTCGCTCCCCGCCATGGGCCCGGACACCAGTATGACGTCCGCCAGACTGGAAACGACCGTCGAGCGCGCCAACTCCGCCGGGGATCGACTTCCGGTACTCGAGGCAAATTCCGGAGTGACGTTCGCGAAAATGGCGAGGTCGTCGCGACCGAAGTTCCTCCGGTTGCGCAGCAACGAGGCGGCGTCGGGATTCCACGCGCCCATGTCCGACTCCCACGATCCGGTGATCACCTCGCGCATGAACGAGGCGTTCGTGGCGACCGCGATTGCGAGTGCGCACTGCGCGTCCCAGAGGAAGTCGACGCCGAACGGCCGATCGGTCGGTTTGCACTCGGTGACGACGCGCGACATCACGGCCGAAGCCTCGAGTCCCGCGTGGAGTTGATAGGGCCGGTCGCCCTCGTTGCAGAACAACAGCGCGTCGAACCCTCCGTCCAAGAGGATCTCGACGTCGCGGCGAACCTGATCGACGAGTCCCTGCACACCTTTGTCGTGATCGAACAGTGGAGTCCC
The DNA here is from genome assembly GCA_937881055.1 of uncultured Acidimicrobiaceae bacterium. Lineage (GTDB taxonomy): Bacteria > Actinomycetota > Acidimicrobiia > Acidimicrobiales > RAAP-2 > RAAP-2. The sequence goes on from CALGFJ010000341.1 coordinate 5,545, forward strand.
GGGCAGCGGCGGGACGTGCGCCATGGCGATGAGGGGCTTGTCAATGCCGGTGAAAATTGAAGTGAATCGGCTCACGAGGAACTCTCCTTTGTATAGGGCTCGACGTGCACGACCTCCACACCCTGGTCCTTGATCGCTCGAATGATGTCTCCGTCGGGCGACGCGTCGGTCACTAAAAGGTCTACAACACCGAGCGTCGCCACGCTGACGAAGGCCACGTGACCGATCTTGGACGCGTCGGCCAGCACCACCACGCGTCGTGCCGCCAAGAGTGCGGACTGTTTGACCATCGCGTCGTCCATGTTGTATTCACTGAGGCCCTTGTCGACGTCGACACCAGCAACCCCGAGGAAGAGCGTGTCGCAGTTCAAGTCGCGATACGAGCCTTCGGCCCGAGCGCCCACCAGGCTCATCTCGCCACTTCGAAGGACGCCGCCGGTGACGATCGTGCGTATTTTAGGCTTGCGATCGAGTTCCGTGGCGATGAGAAGTGAACTGGTGATGACGCTCAACGACAAATCCGGTGCGATGGCCTTGGCCATCTCCAAGGTCGTCGTGCCCACGTCCAGGATCACCGTCTCGTCGGGATGCAACAGTTCCGCGGCGACGGCCCCGATTCGCTTCTTGGATTCTGATCGGAAAACACCGCGTTGCAAGATTGGCGGCTCGTAGGAGCGACCCTGCGTGGAGATCGCCCCGCCGCGCACACGGCGAGCGAGTCCCTCGACTTCGAGCAGTTCGAGGTCGCGGCGGATGGTCATCTCTGAGGTGCCAAAGGCGCAGGCCAATTCCGCGATCGATGCCTCACGGTTGACTTTCAACCGTTCGGCAATCGTCGTTCTGCGATCCCTGGAATTCATCGCCCAATGATATGTGAAAAATTCACAGGATGTGGTTGAGTCTGAAATTAACTCTCACTTCTACGCACTTTCTGTGCATAACTCTGTGAATAACGTTCAGTTGTGGCGGATAAGTCGGGAACCGTGATCCAGCACGCCAGCGCGTGGGCGGTCCAGTACGCTCCGAATGTTGCCCGATTGGTGAGAAATGAGGGGATGTCGATGACCAAGGTTTCTGAGTTTCACACCACCGGCATCGAGGACGTGGACGAACTCGTCTTCCATAATCAATCCGAGTGTCCCATCGGTCAAGAGATCAAGAAAAAGGGAACCGCCGCCGCCGGTCAAGGCTATTTCCGGACCCTCTGCATAAAGTGCAAGGGCATCGAAGACGGCTGGGAAGCCAATCGACCGCTCTAACGAGGTCAGGAACGACGTGCCGTCGTTCTCGTGCGGGGGAATTCACATGAGGTGATTGAGGGATCCTCGCTCGTCGTGGTCGACACTGGCGTCGAAGCAGTGACTAATGCGAAGTGGAATGAGTGCGCAGCGCCGATTCGACACCGAGCGTCAACGTGAAGATAACGACCGCCGAAAGGGCGACCAACTCTGTTATCTGAGCCGCTCCCGCCGCCGCGTTGGTTGTCCCGACCATCCACCAGAGGTGGTAGCGGAAGGCGAAGGGGACCAAGACGCCGACGCAGGTGACGACGGCCGCGTCGATCCTGCGTCGCCGGGAGCCTCGCGACGGGGCGCTGCTGTGGACCAATCCGAGGTAGTGACCCGAGCTGGCAACCAGGCCGAACATTCCGAAGGCGAGCAGCAGACTGGCCAGAATCGTGACCGAAGGGGGATATCCCTCTCGAATCCCTTGATTGATGCCCCCGGCAAAGCCGATCAACGTGCAGGCGCCCAACGCGGACCAGAGAGGGTGTCGTCGAACCACTGAGAACACCGTGTCGTTGACGTACGTCAGTCCTCGTACGACCGGTCGCTGCGCGGGACCGAAGAGACGACTCTGGGTCTTGAGCCACGCCAGGGAGTCAGCGAGCCAGTCCGGGGCGTTCTCCGATAACCGCGAGGTCTTCAATTGCCGGTTGCGCGCGGACCGAAGGGCAACGACCACGACCAACGTGATCACGGTCATCACCGCGAGCAGCCCCACCTGGATCCACGTTGCTGAGTTCCACGCACGGCGATTCTCTCGGATCGCCAACGCGCTCCACTCACTCGCGAGCGTGAAACTGACGCACGCCACGACGAGTTGACACCCGCGAAGCACGTCCGCGATTCTGGCCGCCGCAAGAGGCTCGGATCGTCGGCACATCAGTATTCGCGGGACGCAGATCGCGGCAACCAACGGGACGAACAGCATCATGAATGAGATCACGACGTCGAAAGGGTCATTGAACCATGGAGCGTGGTCGAAAAGCCACGGCGTCTCCTTCACCGGAACCACGTACAAAAAGAAAACGGTCGCCAGCGCAAGCGTGGCGAAGACCGGCCAACGCAACGTCCTGCGCCACCGGTCGTCAACCGGAATCATCCCTTCCTGCCAACCCGTCATCCCCTAAGTATCTCGCGTAAAGGGATCCCGCTCCCCCGTGTACGCCCGGGATATGGCAGCGCCCGCCATCGGGCGGGACTCGAAGACCGAACGAACGGCGACTACAGTCCCAACTGATGGCTTCGCGAGCTCCATCCAACCGGCTCC